>DAIRDI010000406.1:0-2851 GCA_036796235.1 Candidatus Competibacteraceae bacterium
CGGCGGGTCATCGCCAGCGCTCCAGACCTGCTGAAACAGTACGCCGCGACCCCGGAATGGCGCCGTACCCTTACCTTTCTGTTCTGCGCGATTGCCGATCAGGATTCGCCCGAGAACGCCGTTGCGGGTTATGACTCCCTGCGGCAACAACTGGAGCCCGGGCACCTGGTCGCCGACCCAAACCCGGCCTTGCTCCTCGCCGACTGTCTGGAAGTGGCTCATGCCCGAGGGTGGAACCTGATGCGCTTCGCCGACCCGTTGCGCGGGGCCTGCAAGCACGCGCTGGAGCATCTCAAACCACCCGAGCGTGATCACCTGTGGCGCACGCTCGGGCGGCTGAACTTCGATGATCGGCCCGGCGTCGGACTCCGTCCGGACGGATTGCCGGACTTTCTCTGGGTGCGGATTCCGGGCACGCAAACCGTTCGCGCCAGCGGCCAGTTTCCCAGCTTTACCGGATTGCGCCTGGGCAATGGCGCGAAGCCGGATCCCGAAGCCCGGGAAAATGAGCACTGGCCCGCCGATGCCCCGCCGCTGGAGATCGCCGATATTGAACTGGCGGCTTATCCGGTGACGGTGGCGCAGTTCAAACCGTTCGTGGAGCAAGGTGGTTATCAAGAGATGCACTACTGGAGCGAGGACGGGCGACGATGGCGGGAAGAACAGAATCAGTCAGAACCTCGGTGGTGGAATGATCCTTTCTGGACCCAGCCGAACCAGCCGGCGATCGGCGTTTCCTGGTATGAAGCGGAAGCCTATTGCCACTGGCTCAACGAGCAGTTGCATGAGCCGTCCGGAGCCTTCCGCTTGCCGACAGAAGCTGAATGGGAATGGGTGGCGCGTGGGCCGGCAGGGCGGCGCTATCCCTGGGGAGATGAGTGGGAAGCCTGGCGCTGCGACAGCAACGAATCCGGTCTCAACCGCGCCAGCGCGGTCGGCTGTTTTCCAGGTGGCGCGGCGGATTGGTGGCGGATTATGACGGGCGGCGATGGCCCAGTACAGGACTTGGCGGGCAATGTCTGGGAGTGGATGGCGTCGGCGTATACTGAAGATTATTCCCAGTCTAGTCAGTCGGTTATAAACGCCGATTCCGGCGACGGTCCCCGGGTGCTGCGAGGCGGCTCGTGGGGCATCGATCCGGAGTGGTTGCGGTCGGCCGCGCGCGACGGGGGCGACCCGCGCTTTTGTAACGTCAGCATCGGGTTCCGTCTGGCCAGGACCTTAACCCCTTGATCTTTAATATTTTACCCTTTTTGCCCTTGCCCGAGGAGGTTCCCCACATGTCTATCCCGCAGCTCAGCGAAACCACCCTTCGCCGCCAGGCCACCCCCCAATCCTTCGAGCGGGGCGAGGACTACTATCAGTCCGGGGCGGTGGGCCGTCTGCAACAGCGCGGCAACACCCTCCATTCCGAGGTGGAAGGCAGCGAAGTCGAGCCCTACGTCGTGTGCCTGACCTTCGACGACTCGGGCGTGACCGACGCCGATTGCAGTTGCCCCTATGACTTTGGGGGATGGTGCAAGCACATCGTCGCCACGGCGCTGGCCTGCCTGCGCGAGCCGGACTCGATCGAAGAGCGGCCGACCTTGGAAGCCCTGCTGGAGCGTCTGGATCTCCCGCAAACCCGCGAGTTAGTCCGGGAACTGATCGCCGAACAGCCGCGCCTGATGGAAATCGTGGACGATTACGTCCAGCGGCTGGCGGAACCGGCCCCGTCTCCGCGGCCCGCCACCCCAACGCGGCGCAGCTCGGTCGATCCGGCGTCCTATCATCGCGCGGTGCGGCAGATTTTGCGCGGCGCGGTGCGGGACTGGGAATCCGGTCGGGACGACGATTCGATCCAAGATGACTTGCAAGCCCTGATCGACAAGGCCCAGGACTTCACCGAACACGGCGATCCTTCCAACGCCCTGGTGGCGCTGGAAGCCATCACCCGCGCCTGTGTGGACCATTGGGATGAAGTCGCGGAATACGGGGCCGACAGCGACGATGTGGTCGCGATGCTGGATGAGGCGTGGACCGAGGCGATTTTGAGCGCCGAGTGGACGCCAGCGGAGAAAAAGGCGTTCCAACAAAACCTGACCCGCTGGCAGGATGAACTCGGCGGTTCGTTCGCCATGAGCCGGGAAGCCTTGCGCCAAGGCTGGGACGATCCGCCGCTCCAGCGGGTGCTGCAAGGCCAGATCACCGAGTCGGGCGCTTGGGACGCGGAAGCCCCGGATTTCGCCGACGACCTGGCGCGAATCCGGCTGAAGATTCTGGATCGCCAGCAACGACATCAGGAGTATTTGCATCTGGCCGAGGCCGAGAGCCAATCCGAACAATACCTGACCATGCTGGCGCGCGTGGGTCGGGTGGAAGACGCCATGGAAGCCGCCAAAACCCACCTGGATTCGCTGGAAACCGCCTTCGCCCTGGCGCGGGCGCTGCGGGACAAAGAGGCGCGGGCGGAGGCGCTCGCCATCGCCCAGACCGGCTTGAGTCTGCCAGGGCAACCGCATCGCCAATATGAACTGGCGGTGTGGACCAGCGAGCTGGCCGAGGGCTTGGGCGATAGTCAAAAGGCTCTCGCCGCCCGCGTCGCCGCCTTCCAGGCCCAGCCTTCGTTGGGCGACTATCAAAAAGCCCTGAAACTGGCGAAAGCCGATGAATCAACGGTGCGGGCGGAACTGCTGCAAGTCCTTCGCCAGCATCGAGGCTGGGACAGCGCCTCCGCCAAAGTCGACATCTTTCTCCAGGAAGGACTGCTCGACGATGCCATAGCGGCGGTGAAGGACCTCGGCTACTACCAGGCGAACTTGGTGAAACAGGTGATGGCGGCGGCTCTGAACGAGCGCCCGGACTGGGTGAT
>DAIRDI010000407.1:0-2839 GCA_036796235.1 Candidatus Competibacteraceae bacterium
TGGGGATTGGAATCAATTTGCTGGAACTCGGTCGGATTCGTGTCGGCAATCTGTTGCCGGCGCTGTTCTACGCCATTGTGGGCGCGTTGTTGTTTGCGTAGCCCGCGCCATCGGCGCATCTCTTGATCGAGGCGATTGAATCTCCATGCGCGACTTGTTGCAACGCGCGGCGCTCGGCGTCGCCTTCTTTTTTCTCGTGGGATCGGGCGCGGTCCTCGCCCAGCAAAACGCTTCGAAACCGCCGCCGATGGCGGTCAAGGCCGCGCCGGTCGTCCGCGAGACTCTCAATGTTGAGGCGACCGCGGTCGGGACGTTGCGGGCCGACGAGACGGTCATGATCCGCCCGGAAATCGCCGGTCGCGTGGTCACCATCCATTTCCAGGAAGGCCAGACGGTGCGGACCGGCGATCCCCTGGTGACTTTGGATCCGGATGAGTATCAGGCGCAACTGGCCGGCAGCACCGCGCAGGTCGATCTGGACGCGCTCAGTTACCGGCGCTTGCAGGATTTGCAGCGCAAGAATCTGACCAGCGAGCAGAATCTCGATGAGGCCAAGGCCAAATTGGACGCCTCGCGCGCCCGGCAGTCGCTCGATCAGGTCCGGTTGGAACGAACCGTCATCCGCGCGCCGTTCGCCGGGACCGTGGGCTTGCGGCTGGTCAGTCCCGGCGCCTACGTCAAACCGGGCGACGATATCGTCAACCTGGAAAGCCTCGGCGCGATCAAGCTGGATTTCCGCGTACCGGAGACCTTTCTGGCGCGACTGGCGGTGGGACAGCGCCTGACGGCGCGGGTGGATGCTTATTCCGATCAGGAGTTTGAAGGCGCGATTTACGCCATCAACCCGGCGCTGGACCCGGAAACTCGCACTGTGTTGCTGCGGGCGCGGTTGCCGAATCCGGATAACCGGTTGCGGCCGGGGTTGTTCGCGCGAGTGAATCTGGTGCTGGAGCGGCGGGAAAACGCGCTGGTCGTGCCGGAGGAGGCCGTCGTGCCGATGGGTCGAAATCCGTTCGTGTACCGGGTGGTGGACGACAAGGCGGTGAACACACCGGTCATGCTGGGGCTGCGCCAGCCTGGGGTGGTGGAAGTCATCGAAGGTTTGACCGATGGCGATTGGGTGGTCACCGACGGGCAGTTGAAAATCCGCGACGGCGCAGCGGTGACGGTGCCACCGCCGGACGCGCCACCGCCGACCGCCAGTAAAAAGTAGAGGGGTTGTTGGCGTCGCTCGCCGACATCCTTGACCGGCAGGTAAAGAGGGCGGGATACTCCTACGGGCGTTTGGATATTGGATTTCCCATCTCTTCAATAAGCATCGAAAAAGCAGGAGCGGACATGTTCAAAAAACTCACGAATAAACTACCCTCGGGATTCGAGAGCCTCGCCAAGACGTTTTCCCGTCTGGGTTGGATGGGATTCTGGCTGCAAATCGTCCTGGGTTCGGCTCCCCTCATCCTGATGATTTTTATCTTCGTCTTCGCCCGTTCTCCCGAAGGCCCGCGCGCCGGGTTGCCGCTCGTTGAATACCTGACGGCGGCCAGCCTGCTGATCCTGGTGTTCACCATTGTTTGGTTTTATCGGTATACCCGCCTCGCCAAGCGTCTGGCCGATCCCGCAACGCGACCGTCCGTGCCGGCGGTCACCCGCACGGTTTGGACGGGGATCGTGGTCGGCAGTCTCGGCATCCTGGTCTCCATGTTGTTGATGATCATTGAAACCGGGAACCTGTTATTTAATTTTTTGAAGGCTCCCCAAGGCGGGGTTCCGGTGTTCCAGACCACGGGCGCTCAGAACATGGGTTGGGTCTCCACCATCGACATGGCGAGTTTGATGGCCTTGAGTCTCTTTTTGTTTGCCGAACTGATCGTGTTGGTGTTCAGTCTCTGGCTCCTGTTCCGCACGACGCAGGTTGCCGCGGACTCTCCTCAAATCTCCGCGGTATGACTAAAAGATTAAGGAAGGCAGATCATGATCGGGCGTTTTTCTGGAATGTGGCTTGTTTGGATGGCGCCAGTCCTGGTGCTGGCTGGTGAGGCGGATATGACGATGCTCGAAGGCGCGACTTGGCGGTTGGCCAGCGTCACTCACGCCGATGGCAAGCTGCAAACCGTGCCGGACGGCGTCGAGGCCACGGCGACATTTGCCGAGGGCGCGGTCAGCGGCAGCGGCGGTTGCAATCGCTTCACCGCCGGTTACTCCTTGGAGGGCGACCGGCTGACCATCGAGCGCGGCGCGTCCACGATGATGGCCTGTCCCGAACCGCAAGCGACCGTCGAAACGGCGTTTATGGCCGCGCTGGAGGCGACGAAGACTTATCGTATCGAGAGCGGTGGACTGGTCCTGCTGGACGCCGGGAGCCAGGAAATCGCAACCTTCAAGCCGTTGGAACACGCGGCGTTGACCGGCGTGACCTGGCAGGCAATCTTCTACAACAACGGACGAGGCGCCGCCGTCTCGGTGCTCGACGGCAGCACGATCACCGCGATCTTCGGCGCCGATGGCCGAGTGAGCGGGTCGGCCGGCTGCAACCGCTACCATGCCGCCTACGCCGTCGATGGATCATCGATCACCATTCAGGCGCCCGCGACGACCCGTATGGCCTGCTCCAAACCCGAGGGGGTGATGCAGCAGGAACAGGAGTATCTCAACGCCCTGCCGACCGCCGCTGCCTACGCTATCCACGGCGAGCAACTTGAATTTCGCACCGCCGAGGGCGCGCTGGTTGCCTCGTTCCAGACCGGCGATGATTGATCGCTCCAGCTACAAACCTTATCTCTTTGAATACGTAAGAGGTGTGTGTAATGCCGTGGAAAAACGTCCTCCAGCTCATGACCAA
>DAIRDI010000408.1:0-2823 GCA_036796235.1 Candidatus Competibacteraceae bacterium
CGGATATCGATATGAAAGCCGTCGAAACCCTGATCGCCCAGGATGTTTCTCTCAGCTACAAATTGCTGCGCTATATCAACTCCGCTTATTTCAATTTGTCGCACCGGGTCGAGTCCATCCAGCGCGCGGTGGTGTTGCTGGGGTTGCGCAATATCCGGTCTTGGGCCACCTTGCGCTCGATGTCCGCCATGGACAACGCGCGCGACGACTTACAGACCATTGCCCTGACCCGCGCCAAGATGTGCGAGTTATTGACCCAACAGCTAGGTCTGAAACAGCGGGACACGGGCTTCACCGTCGGCTTGTTGTCGGTGCTGGATTTGGTGGCGCGGGCGCCGATGGCGGACGTGTTGGCTACGCTGCCGCTGGAGGAGGAAATCAACGCGGCGCTGTTGCGTCACGAGGGAGCGCTGGGCCGGATTCTGGCCTGTACCCTGGCCTACGAACGCTGCGACTGGGCGACCTTGCAGGAGTTGGGTCTGGATGCCGAGAAGGTCAACGAGGTCTATCTGGAAGCGATGGCGGAAGCCTACCGGATCAATTACGAGATGTTGCGGGATTGAAATCCGCGCGGTCGCCGCCTAACCCTACCTACCGCTCCCGATTCCGGTCGGGACCCTCCGGCTCCGGCTTCAGGTCGGCGAAGGGTTCGGTTCCGCCTTCCGCTGGAGGCAGGTTTTCGCGCTGTTCCCGATACCAGCACTGGCAGCACAGGCGCAGGCCGTTTTCGTGCAGAAAACCGGCGGGCGGCCCGAATTGCCCGCACACATCGCAGATCAGATAGCTGCTGACCATTATCCCCTCCTTCCACATCCTCTGTTCCCCATTCTAGCCCTGATTGGGGTGGGATGCGCGTGAAGCGCTCGATCAGGTCCACAGCGCGCGCGGGCCGAAATAGGCGATGTCCTTGAACCGGCGGACGGTTCCCTTGATGAGCGAAGCTTGCGGGCGGGTGCAGAAAGTCATGCTGAGGATGACCCGCAATTCGTTTTCCCGCAGCCGGGTCACTTGGTGATAGACCCGCGCGCCTTCGAACACGATCAGCGTATTGGGTGGGGTGGGGACGACGATTTCCCGGTCGCTTTGCCGGGTCACCAATTGCGCCGAGGACAGCCGATCCTCCTGCAGATGGCGATTGACCAACGGTAGCAGCACGGTGAAATGGCGGCCATGGTAGAAGTTGTAGTCGTAATGCCAGCCGATATGGTCGCGGGGCCGGTCGTAGAACAACAGCGAGCAGGAGCTCT
The DNA here is from genome assembly GCA_036796235.1 of Candidatus Competibacteraceae bacterium. Taxonomy (GTDB): domain Bacteria; phylum Pseudomonadota; class Gammaproteobacteria; order Competibacterales; family Competibacteraceae; genus REEE01. Next base: position 1,248 of record DAIRDI010000408.1, read on the forward strand.
GGTCGTTGATCGGCGTGGGCAGGACGGTCGCGCCGACGACCGTCGAACAAAGCTGGCGCAGATAATCCGACTGATAGAAGGCGACGATCTCCGGGGCGATCCGGTGCAGATCCTCGTAGGCGACCGTTCCCCCCTTCTTGTGGGCTGGAAAGTAGCTCCGCTCGGCGCGGTCCCCCCGCAACGCCGCGTCGCGCACCAGGGCGAACGCAGCGGCTGACAGGGGTTCGGGAACCACGGCGATATGCCGGTCGAAATCGGGCAACACGTCCGGCAAGCGGTCCGGCCAAGATAAAGCGGCGCCGTGGCGAGCGACGAAATCCTGCTGGCGCGCTTGCAGTTGGCGATACTGGCGGTGCTTGCGCAGCTTGAGTCCGGTGAAGGCCAAGGCGCCAGCGGCGGGAATCAGTAGAATTTCCTGAAGCATACAACGCTCCGGTGACGATGAGGGGGAAAGGGAGCAACGCGAACCGGATGGCGGTCCGAGTCTCCTCGTCGTTCGAGATTGCGGCGAATGCTGGAAATTAACCGACCATTATGAAAGGCGGATGAACGGCAAAACCGGATGTGACCCGGTGGAGCGCGCCCGTATCCCGAAAACGGTCGACTGCGGTGGTTTATTCCCGCTTGACGCAAATTTTTTCGCCGGGCGATTCTGCTGGCTCAACAATCCGGGCGCTGACGCTCCATCCGTCGCCGCGATCAGATGCGCGGCCCGGTCACCCCAACCAGCGCCGGGCGTTGCGGAACAGCCGCAGCCACGGTCCATCCTCACCCCAACCCTCGGGATGCCAGGAGTGCTGCAAGGTGCGAAAGACCCGCTCCGGATGCGGCATCAGAATGGTGAAGCGGCCGTCGCGGCTGGTCAGGCCGGTGATGCCGCCCGGCGAGCCGTTGGGATTGGCCGGATAGGTTTCCGCCGGCTCTCCGAAAGAGTCCACGAACCGCAGCGCCGCCACGCCCGCCGCCAGGGCCGCCGCCGGCCCGTCGCCGGTGGGAAATTCGGCCCGGCCCTCGCCGTGCGCGACCGCGATCGGCAACCGCGAGCCTTCCATGCCGCGCAGGAACAGCGACGGCGAGGGCAGCACCTCGACCAGACTCAGCCGCGCCTCGAACTGCTCGACGCGATTGCGCGCGAAATGCGGCCAGAGTTCGGTCCCGGCGATCAGTTCGCGCAGGTTGGCGAGCATCTGACAGCCGTTGCACACCCCGAGCCCGAAGCTGTCGGGTCGGGCGAAGAACGCCGCGAAGTCGTCGCGGGCGCGGGGATCGAACAGGATCGACTTGGCCCAGCCCTCGCCGGCACCCAACACGTCGCCGTAGGAAAACCCCCCGCAGGCGGCGATGCCGTGGAAATCGGCCAGGGTGACCCGCCCGGCGCTGAGGTCGCTCGCATGGACATCCACCGCCGCGAAGCCGGCTTGGTCGAAGGCCGCCGCCATTTCCACCTGACCGTTGACCCCCTGCTCGCGCAGGATGGCGATGCGCGGTCGCGCGCCGTTGGCCAAGAACGGCGCGACGATATCCTCGGCGGGATCGAAGGTCAGCCGCGCGCTCAAGCCTGGAACGGCGGGATCGC
>DAIRDI010000409.1:0-2816 GCA_036796235.1 Candidatus Competibacteraceae bacterium
CTCTTTGACAAGTACGCCAAACAGTTCGAGTTCGACTACCAGATCGGTCAGGCCAGCGCCCTGCAGGTGGTCGCCAAGCTCAAAAGCAAGCCCGACGAAGCGCGGCTGATGGTGCGGGTGTGCTGCGCCATCGGCGCCGCCGACGGCAATTTCGATGACAACGAGAAGACGGCGGTGCGCAACATCTGCGCCGAACTGGGCCTGAACCCGAAGGATTTCGACTTGACCTGAACGCGCCGCGGGACCGCGCTCAGGAACCTTCCCCCCCGTCTCGTGATCCCGAGTCCACAACGAAGAGGAGGACACATCCAATGGCTATTTCCCTCAACAAAGGCGGCCGCCTGTCGCTGAGCAAGGAAGATCCAAGCCTCAAGAAAGTCATGATCGGTCTGGGCTGGGACGCCCGCGTCACCGATGGCGCCGCGTTCGACCTGGACGCCTCGGCCTTCCTGCTGGGCGCGGGCGACAAGGCGCGCTCGGACGCCGATTTCATTTTCTACAACCAACTGAAATCCGCGTGTGGCTCGGTACAGCATACCGGCGACAACCTGACCGGCGACAGCGAAGGCGACGATGAGGTGATCATGGTGGAGTTGACCGCCGTTCCGGCGGAGGTCCAGAAAATCGCTTTCACCGTCACCATCCATGAGGCCGAGCAACGCCGGCAGAATTTCGGTCAGGTCAGCAACTCCTACATCCGGTTGGTCAACGCCGACACCAATGTGGAAATCGCTCGTTACGATCTGGCCGAGGACGCCTCGACCGAGACCGCGATGATCTTCGGCGAACTCTACCGCCATGGCGCCGAGTGGCGGTTCAGCGCGGTCGGCCAGGGTTATGCTGGCGGATTGGCGGCGATGTGCCGCCAGTACGGTATCAGCGTCTGAGTGCTCAACGGCCGGGGCAACCCGGCCAACCCTATATCCCCGAGTCAGGAAATAACCCACTCATGGCCATCTCTCTGCAAAAAGGTCAGAACGTCTCCCTTACCAAACAGGCGCCCGGACTGAAGCGGGTGCGCTTCGGGCTGGGCTGGGACGCCCGCGCCACCGACGGCGCCGCTTTCGATCTGGATGCCTCCGCCTTCGTGCTGGACGCCAGCGGCAAGGTGCTGAGCGACAAGCATTTCGTGTTCTACAACAACCCCCGCGATCCGGCGGGCGCGGTCGCGCATCAAGGCGACAACCTGACCGGCGCCGGTGAGGGTGACGATGAGGTGTTGGAAGTGGATCTGGGCCTGCTGACCCCCGACACCGCCAAGGTGACGTTTGTGGTCACCATCCACGATGCCGAGACGCGCAAGCAGAATTTCGGTCAGGTGAGCAACGCCTACATTCGGGCGTTGAACGCCGAGGGCGAACAGGAAATCGCCCGCTACGACCTCTCCGAGGACGCCTCCATCGAGACCGCGATGATTTTCGGCGAACTCTACCGCCATAACGACGAATGGAAGTTCAAGGCCATCGGCCAGGGTTATGCCGGCGGACTGGCCGCGGTCGCCCGCGATTACGGCGTCAATCTCGGTTAAAATCGGCGGCGCCCGACCGCCGCGTCGAAAATTCACCCGGCCCGCCGCGCCCCCGGCGGGCTTTTTCTTTCTGGACACAGTCAATCATGAGCGAAACCGTCAAATACCTGCTCGATGAGAGCCGGATGCCCAAATCCTGGTATAACCTGGTCGCTGATTTACCGAAGCCGCCGCCCCCGGTCCTGCATCCCGGCACCCTGCAACCGATCGGTCCGGACGATCTGGCGCCGCTGTTCCCCATGACGCTGATCCAGCAGGAAGTCTCCGCCGAACGAGAGATCGAGATCCCGCGACCGGTGCGGGAGATTTACCGGCAGTGGCGACCCAGTCCGCTGTATCGCGCCCGGCGGCTGGAACAGGCGCTCGGCACCCCGGCGCGGATTTATTACAAGTACGAGGGCGTCAGTCCGGCCGGCAGCCACAAGCCCAACACCGCCGTCGCCCAGGCGTTCTACAACCAGGAAGCGGGGGTCAAACGGATCGCCACCGAGACCGGCGCCGGGCAATGGGGCTCTTCGCTGGCCTTCGCTGGAGCGCTGTTCGGCATCGACGTGCAGGTGTTCATGGTCCGCGTGTCCTACAACCAGAAACCCTATCGGCGGGCGCTGATGGAAACCTACGGGGCGCGCTGCGTGGCGTCGCCTTCCGAGGAAACGGCGTCGGGTCGCGCCATTCTCGCCCAGCGGCCCGATCATCCGGGCAGCCTGGGCATCGCCATTTCCGAAGCGGTCGAAGTCGCCGCGCAAAGTCCTGACACCAAGTACGCGCTCGGTTCGGTGCTGAATCATGTCTTGCTGCATCAGACCGTGGTGGGCCTGGAAGCGATGGAGCAGATGGCCATGGCCGACGATTACCCCGATGTCGTGGTTGGTTGCACCGGCGGCGGCTCCAACTTTGCCGGTATCGCGTTTCCGTTTCTCGGCGAGCAATTGCGCGGCGGGCGAGCGGTGCGCATCGTCGCCGTCGAACCGGTGGCCTGTCCCACGCTGACCCGTGGCCCGTATGCCTATGACTTCGGCGACACGGCGCATCTGACCCCGCTGACCAAGATGCATACCCTGGGGTCGACGTTTACCCCGCCCGGCTTCCACGCCGGCGGCCTGCGCTATCACGGCATGGCGCCGCTGGTCAGTCACGTCAAGGAGCTGGGCTTGATCGAGGCCCGCGCCTACCATCAACTCGGCTGTTTTGAAGCCGGGGTGCTGTTCGCCCGCGCCGAGGGCATCCTGCCGGCGCCGGAGGCCAATCACGCGGTGAAGGGAGCCATCGACGAGGCCTTGCGCTGCAA
>DAIRDI010000410.1:0-2816 GCA_036796235.1 Candidatus Competibacteraceae bacterium
ACCCGACCGGGTCGCCACCTATGGCCAACTCGTGGATCACGTGCTGCCTTATGTGCTGGAACAGGGATTCAATCACGTCGAACTGGCGTTTTGGGAATCGGCTGAGACCGTGGCCGGTTATTACGCGCCCAACCGGCGCTACGGTCGGCCCGAGGACCTGATGGCGTTCATCGATGCTTGCCATCAGCGCGACATCGGGGTGATCCTGGACTGGGTTCCCCCGCTGATCCCGCGCGTGGGCCAGGAACTGAGCTGGTTCGACGGGACGCGGCTTTACGACCAGGATGCCGGGGCGGATTCTCTGGCCTTCAACCTGGAACAGCCGGAAGTGGTCAATTTTTTGACGGCCAACGCACGGTTCTGGCGGCAGGTTTATCATGTGGACGCGCTGCGCACCGACGCTCGCACCTTCGCCGCGCGGCTGGACCGGCGGGACGCGGCAGCGGACTTGCGGTTCCTGATCCGGGAAACCGCGCTTGGAGCGACGCTGGCGGCGGAAGACAGCGCCGCGCTGGCTCAGGGGCGCCACGCCGATCCCCATGCCCTGCTGGGGCCGCATCCGCTGGCCGGGGAGCCGGGACTGAGCGTGGTGCGCGCCCTGCTGCCCGAGGCTGAAACGCCGTGCCTGCTCCCCGAGAACCAGCCGCGATTGCTCTATCCTCTGCAATGGGTCCAGGAAGACGGCTTGTTCGAGACCCTCGTGGTTCGTGAGTCCGGGACCCTGCGCTACCGGTTGCGCGCGACCTGGCAGGATCAGGCGCGGGTGTTCGCCGATCCCTACGCCTTCCGGTTCTCGATCTTCGGCGATCAGGACTGTTACCTGTTCGCCGAGGGCAATCATTACCGGATTTTCGAAAAATTCGGCGCGCACGCCTGCGTGGTGGCCGGCGTCGCCGGGGTCAATTTCGCGGTGTGGGCGCCCAACGCCCAGCGCATCAGCGTGGTCGGCGGCTTCAATCACTGGGACGGGCGCCGCCATCCGTTGCGACTGCGGCCGGGTTCGGGGGTCTGGGAGTTGTTCGTACCCGGGGTGGGCGAGGGCGATTTATACAAGTTCGAAATTCTGCCGCGCACCGGCCCCGTCTTCCTGAAGACCGATCCTTTCGCCTTTCATACCGAAGTGCCGCCCGGCACCGCCAGCGTGGTCTACGACCCGGTCGGCAAGCACCAATGGCGCGATGGCGCGTGGATGGCGCAGCGGGCACGGAACAACATCTGGGAACGGCCGGTGGCGATTTACGAGATCCATGCCGGGTCCTGGCGGCGCAAGGCGGATGGCGAGTTTCTCTCCTACCGCGAGCTGGCCGACCAGTTGATTCCCTACATCCTGGAGATGGGGTTCACCCATATCGAGTTTATGCCGCTGGCCGAGCATCCCTACGGTCCGTCCTGGGGCTATCAGATTTCCAACTTTTACGCCCCGACCGCCCGCTTCGGCCATCCGGACGAGCTGATGGAGCTGATCGACCGTTGCCACCAGCACGGCATCGGGGTGATTCTGGATTGGGTGCCGGCGCACTTCCCCAAAGACGCTCACGCCATGGCCTGGTTCGATGGCACGTGTTTGTACGAGCACGCCGATCCGCGCCAGGGCGAGCACCCGGACTGGGGAACCTTGATCTTCAACTACGGCCGGCACGAGATCGAGAATTTTCTGATCGCCAATGCCCTGTACTGGCTGGAGAAATTCCACTTCGACGGGTTGCGGGTGGATGCGGTGGCCTCGATGCTGTACCTGGACTATTCCAAGAAGGACTGGATTCCCAATCAATACGGCGGCAACGAGAATCTGGAAGCCATCGAGTTCATCAAGCACACCAACGCCGTGGTCCACGGCCAGTTTCCCGGCGTGATGATGATCGCCGAGGAATCCACGGCTTGGCCGAACGTGTCGCGGCCCACCGATGCCGGCGGGCTGGGCTTCGGGTTCAAATGGAACATGGGCTGGATGCACGACGTGCTGTTCTACCTGCAGCAAGAGCCGGTGCATCGCCGCCACCATCACGACAAGCTGACCTTCGGCATCGTCTACGCTTTCGGCGAGAACTTCATCCTGTCGCTGTCGCACGACGAAGTGGTGCATCTGAAAAAATCGCTGCTCGGCAAGATGCCCGGCACGGAGCGCGAGCAGTTCGCCAACCTGCGCCTGCTGTACGCCTTCATGTACGGCCATCCCGGTAAGAAGCTGCTGTTCATGGGGGGGGAGTTTGGCCAGGCCGGTGAGTGGAACCACGACGGCGATCTGGAATGGGGCCTGTTGCGGCATCTCCCGCACCAGGGCGTCCAACGCTTCGTGGCCGCGCTCAATCGCCTGTACGCCCAGGAACCCGCCTGTCACCAGGTGGATTTCCGCAGCGCCGGTTTTGACTGGCTGGACGCGAGCGCGGCCGAGACCAATGTCCTCGCGTTCCAGCGCAAGGCCCGCGACCCGCGCGAGTCGGTGCTGTTCGTGCTGAATTTCTCCGACCAGCGCTATCCGAGCTACCGCATCGGCGTGCCTTACCCGGTGGAGTATCGCGAGTTGCTGCACAGCGACGCTCGCGAGTACGGTGGCTCGGGCGAAACGCTGCCCGGCCAAGCAGTCCGGGCCGAGGAGATCGCCAGCCATGGTTGCGCGTTCTCGATTGTCCTAAACTTGCCGCCGCTCAGCGCGGTGGTGCTGAAACCCGCGCCGCTGACTATTTTGGAAAGTGATGAAGTCAGTCAGCTAAATTTATGGAATAACCGTCCCATGGGCGAATAGAGGAGCACCATCATGAAAAAGTGGCTGGGTGGGATCGCGGTCATCGTGATGCTGGCGGCGGCGGGTTTCAGCG
>DAIRDI010000411.1:0-2815 GCA_036796235.1 Candidatus Competibacteraceae bacterium
TGAGGCGTATTTCGAAGGCATGGCCTCCGCGCTGGGTTATGAGCGAAATGAAGAAAAACCGCGCAGCCAGGTCGGTGAAAATACAGCCAGCGCCCTCTTTGAATGGCCCGCTTTCGAGGGGAATGCAACAGTGACAGTTGCGGCGCCCAAAGCCCGCTTTTACCGGGTTGTGGCCAACCGTCGGCTAGAGCCGGAAGAGGTCGTTCGGAACGAGCCGATCTGGTTTCAACGTGCTGAACCTTTTCAAGAAGACGAGCTTCGCGCCCCGGTCAACATCAGTCCGCCCCCGCAGCCGCCGTTACTGCCCTGGTCCCGGTTGTGGCCGTTCCTGAAAACGGCGCTGGGCGCCCGGCAGACGACGCAGGCGCTGGATATTCCGCGCATCCTCGCGCGACTGGCCCGCGCCCAGACGCTGCGCTATTTACCCCGCCGGCAGCGCCACGGCTGGGCCGCTGAAAGTCAGCTCATCGTCGATTACGCCGAACCGCTGTTGCCCTTCTGGACCGACTTCAATCAGTTGTACCCGCGGCTGCGGCGCTTGCGGGGCGCGCGGGGCTTGCGGCTCATCGCGTTTCCCGACGGCGATCCGAGCGGTCGCTGTTGGCGGCACGACGGGCGCGAGTGGCGGGAGAGCGGCGATGGTCCGATGCTCGGCGCGGGCGGGCGGGTTCTCGTGCTGAGCGATTTGGGCTGTAACGACCCAGGCGACGTGCGCCGCCGCCAATGGCGGTACTTGGGCGCGCGTCTGCGCCGGGCGGGTTGTCGTCCGGTGGCGCTGATGCCCTGTCCGCCGCGCTGGTGGGACAGTGAACTGATCCGGCTGTTTGAGCCAGTGGGCTGGGACCGGGGCGCGCGTTTGCCCAAGTGTCTCGGTGAGCGCCAGCGGGCGCCAGCCTCATCGGCGCCCAGGGAGTCGGATTCCGGCGCCGAGCGGTTGCTGGCCTTGTTGGCGCCCGCGATTCGCATCGAGCCGGCGCTGTTGCGCGCCGTGCGCTACCTGCTCCCGGCTCGGGAAGCGGACGTGGGCAGCGAAGCGGCGGCCTGGAATCACCCCAAAGTCCATGCGACCCCGCTGGCGTTTTACTACGACCAGGAAGCCGTTGCTGGCTACCGGCGCGCGTTTCAGGATCAGGATGCTGGCTTACGCCGAGAGGTTGCCGACCTGATCGTCGCGCATCACTTGCCTCTGTCGCCTGCCATCGGCCACGAAGAGCGCGGGGTGCTCGCCAACTTGCAGGATGTCTGCGATCTGGAAGCCCAGCGATTCATGGCGCGGATCGTCAGGATGCTGCGCGACCGGAACGATGCGATGGCGGAGTCGGTGCAAGCCTGGGTCGGGCGCTTGACCCCTCGCCAGCATGAGGCGATGTGGCAAGACGCGGCGTTGGCCGCCGCCTGGGCGCTGGTCAATCGGACCGCGTTGCGCGAGGGCCAGGTAACACCGCCTCCGGGGCTCGATCTCGGTCGGGTCAGTTGGGTGTTCGGGCCGGATCGGGCGTTGAAGCATTACACCCTGCGCCAGCGCGGACCGGCGCTGTATCTGGAAGCGGATGCGCCCGCCGCGCCTGCTTTCGATCTGGACGCGCCGGGTAGCCCGGTGGCGGAACTCGGCGCCATCGGGCATTACGTGCAGGTGCAGCGCCTGGAAACCAGCGACCAGTCCATCCAACCACTTGATCAGGCCATTCTTCTTCCTGCCAGCGGGCGCTTGTGGATAAAAACGGATTACCAGGAGTTGATTCTCGACAGCATCGAGCGGCCGGAATGGGCGGAAGAGATCGGTCGGGATGAGTATGGGCTGTATGTCGATTTCTGTATTGGGGACATCGTTCAGCGCCTGCGCTGGATCGCGCCGGGCGAGTTCCTGATGGGTTCGCCGGAAAGTGAGGTGGAACGGGATAGTGATGAAACCCAACACCGGGTGATTCTGACCCAAGGCTATTGGCTGGCCGACACGACCTGCACGCAAGCGCTATGGCAGGCGGTGTTGGGCGACAACCCGAGCCAATTCAAAGGCGAAGACCGTCCGGTCGAGAACGTGAGCTGGGACGACGCCCAGCGTTTCATCGCCCGGCTGAACGAGTTGATTCTCGGGGATGGTTTCCGGCTGCCGACCGAGGCGGAATGGGAATACGCCTGTCGAGCGGGGACGACCACGGCGTTCTGGTTTGGCGACCAGATCACCCCGGAACAGGTCAACTACAATGGCAACAATCCCTATGCCGGTGGACCCAAGGGGCAATATCGCGAGCAAACGGTGGCGGTGAAAGCGCTGCCGTGCAACGGCTGGGGCCTATACCAGATGCACGGCAACGTGTGGGAGTGGTGCCAGAACTGGTTCGGTGATTATCCCACGGAGACGGTGGTGGACCCCACGGGGCCTGTTGGAGGCGGGAGGCGCGTGCTGCGGGGCGGTTCCTGGATCAGCGACGGTCGCGACGCGCGCTCCGCGTACCGCTACCACTTCGAGCCCGGCTTCCGCTACCACGACGACGGCTTCCGGCTGGCCCGAGGTCAAACAGCCCGGCCAAGCGAGCCGGAGGCGAGAGCAGTCAGAGAAATCAGTCCTCCGGCGCCGGAGACAAGCGAGACGCGCGGGACCGGACAGACGACGCGGAGCGGCGTCGGTCAGGTCCTGCGCGATCTGTGGAAGAGGATCAAGCCAGAATGAAATATCGCTTTTTCACCGTGCCCATCCATGCGCCCGAAGCGGCGCAAGAAGAACTCAACCGCTTTTGCGCCGAACAGCGGGTGGTGGGTTTCGTAGGTCGGGTTAGCGTAGCGTAACCCGACAAAACGCGGCATAACCGAACAA
>DAIRDI010000412.1:0-2797 GCA_036796235.1 Candidatus Competibacteraceae bacterium
TCCGGAAGACTGGTCCGGTCCCTTCGACGAACTGGAGACCGACGATCTGGGCTATGACGTGGATGAGGAGGAAGGCCAGGAAGACGAGGAAGCCCAGGAAGATCTCAGCGACGAGGATGACCTGCTCGCCGACCGCGAAGACTAAATACCAGCTTCACTCGAGCCGGATTTTCGGGCCGTTGGGGTCCGGGGTTGTAATTGTGTCTAAAAATAACGACAATTAGACCTATTCCGCCGCTTGGCGGTGGAACTACATACCCATCGTTGCCAAGACAAAATCCTCTAAACACGCTCTTTTGGAGTTAATAATGTACGCCTGTTGTTCTCGGTTTCTTGCAACACTGACCTTATTCGTCCTTTTTAGCATGCTTGCTGTTTCAGCGACCTCGGCGGGTGAAATCGTACTTTCCCTGGAAGAACCTCCCGCGAATAGCACCTATACCGGCGTGGCGAATATTCGCGGCTGGGTGGTCGGGTCGGCGGGGATCAACCGCGTCGAACTGTATGTAAATGGCGAATTAAAAACCAATATTCCTGTTGGCGGGCGACGATCCGACGTAGGCGCCGAATATCCCAACTTTCCCGATGCATCCGATTCGGGATTCTCAATGGCGTTCAATTATTCGGGACTCACGGCGGGCCAACACATCATCCTCGTGCGAGCCATCGACCAGGATGGCGCTTCTCAGGACGCATCCGCCGTCATCACCGTAACCCGTTTCGATAACTCTTTTATTTCCGACCCCGCGCGCGTCACCCTTGAAGGTGCGACGGGCAGTTTTGACAACCGCTCCATTTTTATCAGCAACATGACCGCCGATGGCAAAACCTATGATATTCGTTTGGATTGGCGCACCGCGATCCAAGGGTACGTCATAACCCAGATCATCCCAACGGGAGGCGGTCAGATCCAAGATTTTTCGGGGCGTTACGAGTACTCAGGCTCCTTGGTCAGCAATGATTGCCCCGCCTCGCCACCCACCGAATCACAAAGCGTCTTGCAAATAAATCAGACCGGGGTGCAACTCTCTGGAACCATTGACGATCGGCCCATTTCAGGCAGCGTCGATGCATCCGGTAATTTCTCCTTGACTTCGACAACCACCGAGGAGGAAGTCCCCGGCATTCCTGGCTGTAAGCTTCTGTTTGACGCTGTCTTGGACGGCAATTTCCTCGGGCGGAATCTCACGGAATCCTTTAAGTTTCGGGATGTCCCCGGCACCTGCCCGACGTCCATCAACTGCGTCGTGCGATACCAAGGCACTCTCCAGCAGGCGGGTAAAACCAGCACCCGACAAAATTCAACGCGTAATTCTGGAAGCCCTTTGCAAGCCGTCTTGCAAGGCTTTTCGGATAGCCTGCGATAGCGCCGAGTAACGCTCGCTCCCCAAGCCAGCGAGCGTGGGGGCGAACCGTGGATTTATTGTTTCCGTTGCGCTCTGGCGAACGCTTCCGCCAGAGCGCTCGGACGAGTCTCCGGGTTCTCCGGTGGTGATGTGGGTTGTTGCCTTTTTCCCCCGGGGTTTCTCCCAGCGACCGGGGGATGCGCGTTCTCCTCTGGTTTCCGGAGAGCGCCAACCGGCGGCGCGCTCGAACGCATCGTCAGCGCGATGCGCTTCCGCTTCAAATCCACTTCCAGCACCCTGACCTTCACCACCTGCCCGACTTTCACCACGTCGCCGGGATTTTTGACGAAGCGATCCGCCAGCGCCGAAATGTGGACCAACCCGTCCTGGTGAACGCCGATGTCCACGAAGGCCCCGAAATTGGCGACGTTGGTCACCACGCCTTCCAACACCATCCCCGGCTGTAAATCCCCCAGTTTCTCCACGCCATCCTTGAACGCCGCGGTCTTGAATTCCGGCCGGGGGTCGCGGCCCGGCTTTTCCAACTCCGCCAGGATATCTCGCACCGTCGGCAGGCCGAAACGGTCGTCGGTAAAACGGGCCGGTTCCAGCGTTTTCAGAAACGCCGCGTTGCCCAGGACCTCATGCAGACCGCGCCCGCAGGCGACCAGGATGCGTTCGACCACCGGATAGGCTTCCGGATGGACGGCGGAGCGGTCCAGCGGATGGTCGCCGTTCGGGATGCGCAGAAAACCGGCGGCCTGCTCGAAAGTCTTGTCGCCGAGCCGGGCGATCTTGCGCAACTGCTCGCGTCGGCGAAACGGCCCGTTGGCGTCGCGAAATTCGACGATGTTGCGCGCCAGGGTCGCGTTTAGCCCGGCGACCCGCGCCAGCAGCGGCGCGGAGGCGGTATTGACATCCACGCCGACCGCGTTCACGCAGTCCTCGACCACCGCGTCCAACATCCGCGCCAGCCGGGTTTGGCCGACATCGTGTTGATACTGGCCGACGCCGATGGCCTTGGGTTCGATCTTGACCAGTTCCGCCAAGGGGTCCTGCAAGCGGCGGGCGATGGATACCGCGCCGCGCAGCGAGACATCCACCTCGGGAAACTCTTGCGCCGCCAGTTCCGAGGCGGAATAAACCGATGCGCCGGCTTCCGAGACCATCAGCTTTTGCAGCCGCAGCTCGGGTTGGCGCCGCATCAATTCGGTCGCCAGCCGGTCGGTTTCACGGGAGGCCGTGCCGTTGCCGATGCTGACCAACTCCACGGCATGGCGCTGGCAGAGTTCGGCCAGAATACCCAGGCTGTCGTCCCACTGATTGCGCGGCGCGTGCGGATAGATCGTCGCGGTCTCCACCAGTCGGCCCGTGGCGTCCACCACCGCGACCTTGACCCCGGTGCGCAGGCCGGGGTCCAGTCCCAGCGTCGGCCTTGCGCCGGCGGGCGC
>DAIRDI010000413.1:0-2784 GCA_036796235.1 Candidatus Competibacteraceae bacterium
ATCGCCGAAGCTGAAGTTGCCCAGCATCTCGAAGAAGGTGTGATGACGGGCGGTGTAGCCGACGTTTTCCAGATCGTTGTGCTTGCCGCCGGCCCGCACGCAGCGCTGGGCGGTGGCCGCGCGCGAGTAGGGCCGTCGGTCGCGACCGGTGAACACATCCTTGAACTGCACCATGCCGGCGTTGGTGAACAGCAAGGTTTGGTCGTTGAGCGGGATCAGCGGGCTGCTGGCCACGACTTCATGGCCGTGGTCGTGGAAGTAATCCAGAAAAAGTTGGCGAAGTTCGGCGCTGCGGATCATGGTCGGGCTTCGGGTCGGTGGCGGATGGCGGATCTGTTAAAAGCTATCGTACAGGTGCTTGATCTGATCGAGGGTAAAACCGTGCTGGCGGAACACCCGGGTCTGTTGCAAGCGTCCGGCGACATCGGCGGGAATGTGCGCCTTGAACCGCTTGCGGTGCAGATTCCGCAGTTTGGGCAACCAGTCGTCCTCCAGCGCACCCAGCGTCGCGGTCACCACCTCGTCCGGTACGCCGCGCTCGCGCAGTTCGCGGGCGACCCGCAACGGTCCGTATCCCTTATCGGCCCGCGCGCCAGCGTACAGTTCGGCGAACCGGGTTTCATCGAGCAGGCGTTCCTCAACCAGTTGTTCCAAGGCCGGCTCGATGCGGTCGGCGGGAAAGCCGCGCTGGAGCAGTTTCTGGCGCAGTTCCAGACGGGTGTGTTCGCGCCGGGCCAGCAGTTCCAGAGCCTTGGCGCGGATCAATGCCGGGTCGGCGGCGCCAGCGTTCTCGATGTGCTCAGAGGTCCGTTTCCAGATCATCGACGCTGGGGTCCTTGGTCGCCTCGCTCTCATCTCGTTCGGGGGTAACCGGCACCGCCTCGGGACGCGACAGGAAATGGGTGCGAATCTTATCTTCCAGCTCCTTGGCCAACTCGGGATTTTCCCGGAGATAGGTCTTGGCGTTGTCCTTGCCCTGCCCGATGCGCGTGCCGCCGCAACTGTACCAGGCGCCGGATTTTTCGATCATTCCGGCCTTGACGCCGAGATCGATGATTTCACCCAGACGGGACGCGCCCTCGCCGTAGAGAATTTCGAATTCGGCCTGTTTGAAAGGCGGGGCCAGCTTGTTCTTGACCACTTTGACCCGGGTTTCGTTGCCGATGACCTCATCGCCCTTTTTGACGGCGCCGATGCGGCGGATGTCCAACCGCACCGAGGCGTAGAATTTGAGAGCGTTGCCGCCGGTTGTGGTTTCCGGAGAGCCGAACATCACGCCTATTTTCATCCTGATTTGATTGATAAAAATCACCAGGGTGTTGGAGCGCTTGATGTTGGCGGTGAGCTTGCGCAGCGCCTGGCTCATCAGCCGGGCGTGCAGGCCGACGTGGGAATCGCCCATGTCGCCCTCGATTTCGGCCTTGGGGGTGAGCGCCGCCACCGAATCGACCACCACGATATCCACCGCGCCGGAGCGCACCAGCATATCGGCGATTTCCAGGGCCTGATCGCCGGTATCGGGCTGCGACAACAGCAGTTCGTCCACATTGACGCCCAGCTTGCCGGCGTAGATGGGATCGAGCGCATGCTCGGCGTCGATGAAGGCCGCGCAACCGCCCAGCCGCTGGGTTTCGGCGATGACTTGCAAAGCCAGCGTGGTCTTGCCGGAGGATTCGGGACCGTAGATTTCGGTCACCCGCCCGCGCGGCAACCCGCCGATGCCCAAGGCGATGTCCAGGCCCAGCGAACCGGTGGAGACGGTCATCACGTCGCGGGCCACGCTGGTGTCGCCCATGCGCATCACCGCGCCCTTGCCGAACTGGCGTTCGATCTGGGTCAGCGCGCCAGCGAGCGCTTTTTTTCTGTTGTCATCCATTTCGCGAATCCCCTCGGACAGTGAGAAAACCGGGCAACACCACCGGAACCATTGGCTTGCGGCGATTATTCCATAAGAAGACCCCGTCAACCTAGCCCCCCGGCCAGCGGCGCAGCACTTGGTAGCGCGAGCCAGTCCGGTCGCGCAGCGATTCGACCAGGGCCACGTCCTCGACCGGCCAGCGAATCGGCGTGGCGGGCGGTTGGACTGGGGCCGGTCCGGGAAACTTCCGGGCCAGGGTGATATGGGCCTGAAACGCCCGCCGCTCCGGCGCGAAGCCGCAAGCGCGCAACCGCCGGTGCAAATCGGCCACCAGTTCGTACAGCTCCGGCGGCGTGCGGCTCGACCCCAGCCACAGGATGCGCGGGCGCGGCCAGTAGCCATAGCGGTCGAGGAGTAACTCCAGTTGTGGCACGGACAGATCGGCCAGCGCCGCCGCGTAGGCGGTCAAACGGTCGGCGGGAGTGGCGCCCAGAAACACCAGGGTCAAATGCAGGTTGGCGTCGGGTACCTGCCGTTGGCCGGCTACGGTTGTCGCCAGTTCCGCCAGTTGTCGGCGTTCGCGGTCCTTCGGCCAGAGCGCCAGAAACAACCGGCGCTCATCACTGTTTGGCGAACACATCCAATACCCCTTGCAGGGCGGCCACCACCGATTGCAGACGCACCTGGTCGCGATCGCCCTGGAACTGCCGGCGTTCGGTATGGACCGGCCCCTCCCGCAGCGCCCAGGCCAGATAGACCGTGCCCACCGGCTTGTCCGGAGTACCGCCGTCGGGACCAGCGACGCCGCTGACGGCGACCACGACAGCGGCCGGGCTGCGTTGCAGGGCGCCGTCGGCCATTTCGGCGACCACCTCGGCGCTGACCGCGCCATGGTTGACAATAGTGTCCTTCCGCACGCCCAGCAG
>DAIRDI010000414.1:0-2777 GCA_036796235.1 Candidatus Competibacteraceae bacterium
TTATATGGAGTTTTCCATGCGCTTCATCCGCTCGCTCCTAATTTTAATCGCGATTCTCATCCTGAGCGCCTGCGCGGCCGGCGATCCGTATCGGCATACCAAGGCGGGCGCCGGCATCGGCGCGGTCTCCGGGGCGGTCATCGGCCACCAGCTCGACTCTCGTTCCGGCCGATTCGTGGGCGCGGCGGTTGGAGCGCTGACCGGCGCCGCCGTCGGCAGCTACATGGATCAGCAGCAGCAGGCCCTGGAGCGGTCGCTGGCCGCCGAGCGCCAGCGCGGTCTGCGCGTGGAGCGCCTGAGTGATGGCAGTCTCCGGCTCGATTTACCCAGTGAGGTGCTGTTTGATTTCGACAGCGCGTCGATCAAACCCGCTTTCGTCCCTGCCCTGCAGAGGGTGGCGGGTACCCTGCGTGAATATGACCGGACCGCGGTTTATATCGTCGGCCATACCGACAGCGTCGGTTCCGACGCCTACAACCTGGATCTGTCGGTGCGCCGCGCCCAAAGTGTGGCCGGCTTTCTCGCCTCGAGCGGGGTCAGCGACAACCGGTTGCGTACCGAGGGGCGCGGCAAGCGCGAACCGGTCACCAGCAACGCCACGCCGGAAGGCCGGCAACAGAACCGCCGGGTCGAAATTTATATCCGACCCCTAGTCGAGGGCCAGGAAAGCCGCGCCTACGAACCGCCGATCCGTCGTCCTTCTCCCCCCGGGGTCTATGGGGAACGCCAAGAAACCTACGCTCCCCCAGCGGACCGTTATCCGCCCCAGCCCTATGCACCGCCGGACAGTGGACCCGGCTATCCACCGGACTTCTATTCACCGGACTATGATCCCTATCCGAATCACTCAGCGCCCCGTTACTGATACGAAAAAAACGCCGCCGCTGGCATGCCCAGCGAACGGCGCCTTCGATCAGTCGCTTTCCGACCCGTCGGTCAGGGTCAGTCAGTCACGATAGTGACGATGCCGGTGTTTGTAATAACCCCGATGGGCCCTAGGATGATCCCAATACTTGTAGTGACTCCGACGCACCCCGCGATAATACGGGGGCGGACCGTAGTCGGGAGGGTCATAGTAGACCGGCCGGTCCACATACCGATCCACATAGATCACCTCGGATCGCGGTCGCCGATAACGTTGCGTGGTGAGCGCGGTGCCGGTCGCGCCGCCGATGGCGCCGCCGATGATCGCGCCGTCGCGCCCACCCAGTTCGGAACCGATCGCCGCCCCCAGCGCACCGCCGACGGCGCCTCCCAGGATCGCATCGCCTCGTGGACCCGCCAGCGCCGCCGATGACGCCCCAAGCGCCACGGTCAACAACAGAATGGGTAGCGTCTTCATGAGCAATTTCTCCATACCGAATAGATTCGTCATGGCTGTCATGGTAGGACAACGAAGCTGAACCGACGCTGACCGCTGCCTGACCGAACGCGGCGCCCGGAGGACGTCATCGGGACGCCCAGCGCAACGCGGGCGCCACGGATTTAATGGCGGGATATTTGGCGCGCACCCCGATCACCCGGCCCGACTGTGGCGGCTGCGGCAATTGGATGTGAGCAGTCATCACCGCATTCAACCGATCCATGATGGCCAATGGCATCGGCGTGCTGCGTCGTTCCGCCAGATCCACATGAATGAGCATCAGTTCCGTGGTGGCGGACAGGAATCCCTTACCGGCATGGTACAGGCGATGAAAATAGTGAATGCGCTTGCTGTCGAAGCCAAGCACTTGGGTGGTAATGCGCATCGAATCGTCGGCCACCAGTTCGCGTTGGTAGTTGACGTGCGCTTCCACGACGAAAGTCGAGCACTGTTGGCGCTCGCGATAGTCCTGCCCCATCCCCAGATAGTCCATGAAGGCATCGGTGGCGTGGTCGAACGCCAACACGTAGTAGGCGACATTCATGTGTCCGTTGTAATCGATCCACTCGGGCGGCACCGCGCCAGTGTACAAGCAGAGGGGGGATTCGATCCGCATGAGGGTTGCACCGCTGTCCGTGGAAAGCGCGGTACGCTACCCGCTTTTTCCAGGTTACGCAATTATTACCACGGTCGAAAAACTGGAGGAGGCTCGCATGGCGACACATGGGCGAATTTTGATTGTGGCTGGCTCGGATTCCGGCGGCGGCGCGGGGATTCAGGCCGACATAAAGACCGTCACGGCATTGGGCGGTTACGCGGCCACCGCGATCGCGGCATTGACCGCGCAAAACACCCAGGGCGTCTTCGGCATCGTCGATGTGGAACCGACCTTCATCGCCCAGCAAATGCGGGTGGTGTTGGAGGACCTCGGCGCCGACTGCATCAAGACTGGCATGTTGCATCATGCCGCCGCGATCGACACCGTGGTCGAGGTGCTGGACCATTCGGCGCCAGGCATCCCCGTGGTGGTGGACCCGGTGATGTACGCCAAGGGCGGCGACTGCCTGCTCGATCCGGAAGCGCGCGATACCCTGATTCAACGCTTGCTGGTTCGAGCCACGCTGATCACGCCCAACGTCCGCGAAGCAGAGGCGATTTGTGGCCTATCCATCCATCAACCCGACGACCTGGCGGCGGCGGCCCGCCGGTTATTGGAACTGGGACCAGCGGCCGTGCTGGTAAAAGGCGGGCATTTACCCGGCGACACAATCACCGACTGGCTAATCTGGCGCGATGGCGCGGAAGCCTTCACCGCGCCGCGCGTCGCGAGCCGCAACACGCACGGCGCGGGCTGCACCTTGGCCTCGGCCATCGCCACCGGGCTGGCGCAGGGGCTGCCCCTGACCGTGGCGGT
>DAIRDI010000415.1:0-2755 GCA_036796235.1 Candidatus Competibacteraceae bacterium
TCGCCAAACAGGCTGGCGCTGGTGGGGTTACCATCCTGGACGCCCGCGGCATCGGGGCCAGGGAGAAAAAGACCTTCTTCGGGCTGACCTATGAAGGCAGCCAGTCGGTGCTGATTTTCGTTTTGGAAAAGAATCTTTCGCTGGCGGTCATGAAAGCCCTGTCCCACCAGTTGGACTTGCCCAATCACAGCAAGGGGGTGGTGTTCACCATTCCCCTGGAGCATATCGCCGGCATCGATCTCGGCCAGCTTTCGCAGTTTCAGGAGCATCTCAAGGAGGAGTTGTAAAGCGTCCATTCGCCGCGCCGTCTCCCGCAAGACCCGCGCCCGAGCCGGCGATCCCGCTCTATCGATAACCTGGAGAAACCCATGCTGGTCAAAGATCTTATGGTCCGCGATGCCGTCACCATTTCATCGCTGGCCACCATCCGCGAAGCCATGCAGCTCATGCGCAAACACCACGTCAAGTCGCTGGTCGTTGATAAGCGCCACCCGCACGACGCCTATGGCCTCGTGACCTATGCCACCATCCTGCAAACCATCGTCGCCGAGGAGGGCGATATCGACCTGATCAACGTCTACGATGTTTGCATCAAACCGGCCATCTCGGTCAGCGGCGAACTGGATGTCAAGTACCTGGCGCGCTTGATGGTGCGCGACGACCAGCGCCGCATCCTGGTGCTCAACAACAACGAGTTGGAAGGGATCATCACGATTAACGATATCGTCGGCTCCATCCTGGAGATGGCGGGAAAGTAACGGGTATCGCGAGTATTTTTTAAGGGTTTTTAAACCCGCCAGAGACCCGTTCCATCGCAGGGTCTCCAGTCAGACGCCAGGTAAAAACAGCCGCACCGTTGCTGCCGGGTTGCTGGCGAAGTACAGATGCAGATAGGACGCCGTCAGCCGCCCGACCCGATACACCGCCTCGCCCGGTTTACCATCGCGCTGGCGACGACCGTGCGCCAGTGGCGACAATGGTGTGTCCAGCCGGGAATGATGAAAGGTATGGCCGCGCAACTCACCTTCGGGTAATTCCACCCCCTGCATCCCCAAGCTCACCAGTTTGGACTGGAGCGCCGCGTGGCCGGGCAACAGTCCCAGCATGGGCGCGCGGTGGCCCTGCTGATCCGCCAACGATTCCAGCAGATAGAGCAGACCGCCGCATTCGGCGTAGATCGGCTTGCCGGCCGCGTGATGCTGGCGCAGCGCCGCGTTCAGCGCCACATTGCCGGCCAAGGCGTCCAGATACAGTTCGGGATAGCCGCCGGGCAGGTAAAGACTGTCCACTTCCGGCAGTGTGGTATCGGCCAGCGGCGAGAAAAACCGCAGGTCCGCGCCCAGCGCCCGCAGGGTGTCCAGATTGGCGGCGTAGAGGAAGGCGAACGCGGCATCGCGGGCGATCCCGATGCGGACGCCTTGGAGTAAAGACGGCAGCGGTTCCAGGCTGGCGGCGGGGAAGGAAACCGGCGGCGGCAGTTCGGCCAGATCGGTGGTGGCGATCAGCGCGGCGGCGGCCTCCAGCCGGGTTTCCAGATCGGCGATTTCCTGAGCCTGCACGAGCCCAAGATGACGGTCGGGCAGGGCGACCGCGCCGTCGCGCGGCAGCCAGCCGAAATAGCGCAGGTCCGGTGGCAGGCTTTCCGCCAGCAGCTCGGCGTGGCCCGGTCCCGCGACCCGGTTGGCTAGCACCCCGGCGAAGGGCAGGCCGGGGCGATAGTGGGCCAGCCCGTAGGCGACGGCGCCGAAAGTCTGAGCCATGGCGTGGGCGTTAATCAGCGCCAGCACTGGCGTTCCGAAAAGGGCGGCGAGATCGGCGCTGGAGGGTGTGCCGTCGAACAGACCCATCACGCCTTCGATCAGAATGAGGTCGGCGGTTTGCGCCGCCTGATACAGCAGAGCCTGGCAGTCGCGTTCGCCGACCATCCATAGATCGAGTTGATAAACCGCCTGGCCGGAAGCCCGCTCCAGAATCATCGGATCGAGAAAATCCGGGCCGGTCTTAAACACGCGCACGGTGCGGCCCTGGGTGCGGTGGTAACGCGCCAGACCGGCGGTGACGGTGGTTTTACCCTGGCCGGAGGCTGGGGCGCTGAGGAGCAGGGCGGGGCAGGTGGCGGACATGGTCGAAAGGTTAAGGGGCAGAGATTAAAGGAGAAAACAGGGTAGGGCGGGCAAAGCCTACCCGGGTATTTTAGCGGTGGTGGTGAACGGTTGCCGGGCATCGCCGTGCCGAACCACTGCGCCGCCGCCCGCCTATGCTATCGTGGATTCCAAAGATTTGTTCATCGGGAGCCGCCGCCATGAAATTTCCCTATGGTTTGAGCGATTTCGCCACCCTGATCCAGGAGGGCTACTTCTACCAGGACCGTACCGACCGGATTCCGGTGCTGGAAGAGGCCGGGCGGCAACTGCTGTTCATCCGCCCGCGCCGGTTCGGCAAAAGCCTGCTGCTGTCGATGCTGGAGCACTACTACGATCTGAACCGCGCGGTGCAATTTGACGCCCTGTTCGGACCTCTGGCCATCGGGCGGAATCCCACGCCGCTGCGTAACCGGTATTTCGTGATGAAGTGGGACTTTTCGCTGGTGAAAGCGCAGGGGGACGTGAAAGACATTGAAGCGGCGCTGCATCAGCATCTCAACGACCGCATCGCCAAATTCCAGCGGTACTATGCGGATCGCCTGACCACCCCCATCGTGATTCACCCGGACAACGCCATTTCCTCTTGGGAATCGACCTTGACGGCGATTTCG
>DAIRDI010000416.1:0-2735 GCA_036796235.1 Candidatus Competibacteraceae bacterium
TGGGCGCGCGGCCGTTCATCCGCTACATCGGCCATCCCGATCCGGAGGCGAACCGGCCGTTTCTGGAGCCGTGGCTGGAGAAACTGGCCTTGTGGATCGGCGAAGGCCGGGAACCGTATTTCTTCGCCCATACCCCCAACAACCGTCAGGCCCCGCATCTGGCTCGACGGGTCCACGAATGGCTGCGCGCCCGTTGTCCCGAAGTGGGAACGTTGCCACCCTGGCCGGGGGAACCACCGATTTCACCCGCGCCGTGCAACTCAAATCCGCTTGGTCCGTTCTAAGCGCTGTGTTTCGCCTGCATACTTCACCACCATTCACTCAGTCACCGTGCAACCAGAAGGAAACCGATTGATGACCGCTGTGTCGCGTACCGTTGTGGAAACCGCCTTGAAGGACTATGTGGACCCCTATCTGGAGCAGGACTTGGTCGCCGCCAAGTGCGTCAAAAACATCCGGTGCGAGAACGGCCGAGTCGAGGTGGATGTGGAACTGGGATTTCCAGCGGCCGGTTACCGGGATGCGCTGATCGCCGCGCTCCGCGCCCAACTGTCGGCCTTGCCGGAGGTGGTCGAGGTGGCGGTCCAGGTGGAGACCAAGATCATCGCCCACGAGGTGCAGAAGGGCTTGAAACCGCTGCCGGGGGTCAAGAACATCATCGCGGTGGCTTCGGGCAAGGGTGGGGTCGGCAAATCGACCACGGCGGTCAATCTGGCGCTGGCGCTGAGCGTCGAGGGGGCCAAGGTCGGGTTGTTGGACGCCGATATCTACGGTCCCAGCCAGCCGCGGATGCTGGGCGCGAACCAGCAGCCGGAATCGCCGGACGGCAAGACTCTGTTGCCGGTCGTCAGCCACGGCATTCAGTCCATGTCCATCGGCTATCTGATCGAGGAAGAAACCCCGATGGTCTGGCGCGGGCCGATGGTGACCCAGGCCCTGGAGCAGTTGTTGCGCGACACCCGCTGGCAGGATCTGGATTATCTGATCATCGACCTGCCGCCCGGCACCGGCGACACGCAACTAACGCTGTCGCAAAAAGTGCCGGTCAGCGGCGCGGTCATCGTGACCACCCCGCAGGACATCGCGCTGCTGGATGCGCGCAGGGGATTGAAAATGTTTGAGAAAGTGGAGGTGTCGGTGCTGGGCATCGTCGAGAATATGAGCATTCATATCTGTTCGCAATGCGGTCATGAGGAATATATCTTTGGCGCCGGCGGCGGCCAGCGCATGGCTGACCAGTACCATGTGCCGTTTCTGGGTTCGCTGCCGCTGGATATTCGCATCCGCGAGGAAACCGATAACGGTCAGCCGACGGTGATCGCCGAGCCGGACAGCCGCATCGCTGGCCTGTACCGGGAGATCGCCCGCCGCGCCAGCGCCCGGCTGTCGTTGCAGGCCCGGAATTACAGCCACAAGTTCCCCAGCATCGTGATTCAGAACACCTGAGGCTCCCATCATGCGGCTCTGCGATCGCGATATCGAACGCTGTCTGGAAGAGGGGCGGATTCACATCGAACCCCGGCCATTGGCCAGCCGGATCAACGGGGTCAGCGTGGACCTGCATTTGGGCAGCCGCTTTCGCGTTTTCAACGATCACGCCGCGTCGCACATCGATCTCAGCGGGCCGCGCGAGACGGTGGATCACGCCATCAACAGCATCATGAGCAAGGAAATCCGGATCGGGGCGGACGAGGCGTTTTTCATCCATCCCGGCGAACTGTCGCTGGCGATCACCGCCGAGACCATCACTGTGCCTGATGATTTGGTCGGCTGGCTGGACGGGCGCTCCAGCCTGGCGCGGCTGGGGTTGATGGTGCATGTCACCGCCCATCGCATCGATCCGGGCTGGAGCGGGGCCATCGTGCTGGAGTGTTACAACAGCGGCAAATTGCCGCTGGCGCTGCGGCCAGGCATGGCGATCTGCGCCATCAGTTTCGAGATGCTCTCCGGTCCCGCGCTGCGACCCTACAACAAACGTCAGGATGCCAAGTACCAGCGACAGCGTGGCCCGACCCCGAGCCGGATCGGCGACGACGAACCGCTCGATCCGGGCCATTGAAGCCGGCGATGATGTATTGAATGAGGAGATTTCCCCATGCCCCTGTTGGACCGTATTACCTTCGACCCCGCGATCATGGGCGGACGCGCCTGTATCCGGGGAATGCGTGTGACCGTCGCCCTCGTGTTGAATTTGCTCGCCAACGGCATGAGCAACGCTGAAATCATCGACGCCTACCCCTATCTCGAAGTGGAAGATATCCAGCAAGCACTGCGGTATGCCGCTTGGCTGGCGGAGGAAAGCGTTCATCCCGCCGAACCGTTATCCGTGGCATGAAATAACCGGCAAGGACCTTAGCCAACGCCTTTCCAAAAACCATTTTCGAGCCACAGCGGTTCCCGCAGCGGTTCTCCGTCGAACCAGACCTGCTCCCCCTCCAACCGCAAGCGTCCTTCCGCGAACCAGCGAATCGCCAGCGGATACAGGCGGTGTTCCTGCTCCAGCACCCGCGCCGCCAGGGTGTCGGGCTCATCGCCGGGCAGCACCGGCACCCGCGCCCGCACGATGACCGGCCCCCCATCCAGTTCGGCGGTGACGAAGTGGATGCTGGCGCCGTGTTCGGTTTCACTGGCAGCGATGGCCCGTTCGTGGGTGTGCAGACCGCGAAACTTGGGCAGCAGCGAGGGATGGATGTTGAGCAACCGGCCCCGGTAATGCGTGGTGAAGCCGGCGGTCA
>DAIRDI010000417.1:0-2719 GCA_036796235.1 Candidatus Competibacteraceae bacterium
CGGTCTACGGCCTAACCCAACCTACAAATCGTCTTGGAGCGCTATATACACCTGCTGAGAAGGGTATGGATGGTTCCCGAAATTCCCTTCCTGACAGGACACATCCGAACCAGCCCAAGATATTGAAAAGATGGCGTGGCGCGCTAATGCAGCGTCAACTTTCGACTGGCAAGCTAATTAAATTCCAATTTAATAAAAATTTACAGTTAGTTACCAACAGGCCAACTCGCCAATCGAAGAAAGATGGACCACTTATGAAATTATAACGGTGGGCGCGGCGCCGCCTTTGAAGGGTAAGGCCAGCCGCGGGGATGTAGCTGAACAGGAATCACTCATGGTGTGGCCTAACACTTGCTTGCACCCAACTTACTGACGCGCCACGGCTGATGCGGACCGTTGGCCGTCAGGTTGGCGTCGCCCAAAAAATGTGAAAGGTAACCACCGTTAACGAAGAGGACAATCGAAATGTCGCATCCCACCCCCAACTCCGATGAAAGCCTCGTCAGCATGCCACCCGACCATGAATCAGCGCCGTTTATCGGCAATTTTCACAAAACGCTGCCGCATAACGATTACGGTGAAGTCGATGCGACGGCTTACCGCAAGTTCGAACGAGTCTGCCTGGAACTCGAGGCCGGCGCGCCGCGCAACTTTAACGACGTGCCCGCGGGTCCGGCGGATCAGGCTCAAGCCCCGACGCAGAGCGGTTTCGAAACAAACGCTGCGCCTTCGCTGACCTCATCCGCGGCCAAGCTGACCAGCCCGCTGGCCGGGGCCGCCACTGAGACCCACGGGCTAGACCCAAAGGCGTTGGAGATGATCCCGGCGCCGGGCTGCCGCTCGCTGACGGCCACCGCCGAGATTGTCGAGGTGTATTGGATGGCGTTGCTGCGCGATGCGCCGCTGCTGGCATTCATGGATCAGCCAAGCCCGCAGTCAGCAGGTTGCGCCGGGCTAGCGGACCACGACGCGCAACTAGGTTACAACCCGGCCAACCGCGTCAACGCCGCGATCAAAGCCATTAACACGCTCTATGACATCGCCATCTCCACGGACACCGACCCTGGCCGACTGCGTACCCCCACCGATGTGGCAAGGGGTCCCGGCGGCGCCAATATCGTCAAGCAGACCCTGTTCCGTAGCAGCCTGCGCGACGAGCAATTCGGGCCGCTGGTCAGTCAGTTTTTCATTCAGCCCATCGGCTTCGGTACCCAAACCATCGACCAGAAGCAAGTACCCTACATCGCCAAACGCGACTTCCTCACCTCGCATGGCGACTGGCTGTTGGCGCAGAACACCGGAAAGGACAAGTACGGCCGGGACTACGGGAACTGCAACAACTATTCGGATCAACTGCACCGCGGCGCCACTTACTACCCGACGACCAACGGTCAGCCCGACGGTCCGCCGGTCGCTCGGTACATCTCGACGATGCGCGATCTGGCGCGCTTCGTAAACCGCGACGCACTGCATCAAGCGTATTTTAACGCCGCGCTATTTCTGCTGGGCGTGGGCGCTCCGGAAGACGCGGGCAACCCCTATCGCGGCAATCGCTACTCCCGCGAAGGTGGTTTTGCCACGCTCGCCGGCCCTGATCTGCTGACGTTGGTGTCGGAAGTGGCCAGCCGGGCCCTAAAGGTCGTGTGGCGCCAAAAGTGGCAGGTGCATCGCCGCTGCCGCCCCGAAGTAATGGCGGGCCTGATTCAGATGCAGCACAACGGCCTTAACGGCAACAAGCGCCAGTACGGTCTACCGGTCGCCGTGCCCGGCAAGCCTGCTTTCAAGACCCAAGTGGATAATACGCTGGCCGAAGTCTCAGCTCATAACGCGGCGCTCAATGGCGGCGCCAAAACGCTCTTCCTGCCGATGGCCTTTTCCGCCGGGTCGCCGAATCACCCGGCCTACGGCGCCGGACACGCCACGGTGGCGGGCGCCTGCGTCACGGTGCTGAAAGCCTGGTTCGACGAGGACGAAAAGCTCGTCGATGTCTACAAGCGGTTTAACGACGCCGCCACGGCAGCCAAGACGGAACCGAAGGATCCTCCGAGCGCGGCCCCAAAGCTGTTGCAGCCGGGCTATCGCAAGGTGGGCGCCAGCTTGGAAGACTTCTGCGACCCCGATGAATACACCGGCCCCGACGCCGGCAAAATGACGGTTGGCGGCGAACTGAACAAAATCGCCAGCAACGTTGCCATGGGTCGCTCGATGGGAGGCGTGCATTGGCGGACGGACAACACGCGAAGTCTACGCTTAGGCGAGGAGATCGCTATCGAGATCCTGCGCAAGCGCACGGCGGAATACGCTGAGCTGCCGGTATCGTTCACCTTCCGCTCGTTCGACGGGCCAACGGTGCATATCACGCAAGGACAGGTCAGAAAAGACTAAATCGCCGAGCACCCAACAATCCGGCGCAGCGGACGGCCTTAACCAGGACGCCGCTGCACCGGAACGTGTGGGCCGGGCATGGTGTGAACTTTCCGCGGAATGGAGCTATTTCAATTCCCCCTAAAGGCGCCAGTGGATTTTCGCCGTAGAGGCGCCACCTGGAACCGCTCGGGGGTTTGAACTTTCGTAAACCGGCTATGGTTCCGGTTTTTTGCCGGAGGTAGCCATGAGTAAGCGGAGGTTCGAGATTGAGGACAAAGCGTTCCTCGTCCTCGGATTACCTTGGCCGCCCAGTTTCACCCACATATCCTTTAAGCCGACTCCACCAGCCACG
>DAIRDI010000418.1:0-2713 GCA_036796235.1 Candidatus Competibacteraceae bacterium
CTCCAGACGGGCGATTTCGGCGGCGAGGCCGGGCGCCTTGGCATCGACCATCCGCGCCGCGATCCCGCGAAAAAACGCCGCCGGCTGTTGGGGCCAGGCCGCCAGGCCCTGGCGGACCTGATCGGCGAGCCACAGCGCCAGTTCCGCGCCGCCCTCGCGCATTTGCGCCAGCCGCCGCGCGGTCCGCTGGGTCGCCGCCCCGGCATCCACCGGGCGGTCCTTCTTCTCCGCTTTCCCGGCGCTGGCGGCGGTGGCTTTTTCCGCTTTGGCGCGCCGCGCCGCGCGCCAGTCCGCCGCCCACGGTGGTGGATCGCCGGTTTTGACCGCCGCCGGTTGCTCCGCCGTCAGAAACAGCAGTCCGAGGCCGTGCTTGCAGGGAAACTTGCGACTGGGGCAGGTGCATTTGCAGGCCGGTCCGTCCAGATCGACCGCCACCTGGTAGGGGGTACGGCCGCTGCCCTGGCACTCGCCCCACACCAGCGCGTCCGCCTGGCCCAGCGCCGGCCATTTCGCCGGATGGGCCAGGCCGCGTCCGGCCTTCACCGAGGCGGCGTCCGGAGCCAGCGCGACAATCTGTTCCGAGGTGAGATTCACGTTTCTATCCGGCGAGCCGGCGGGGATGAGACATCGGCTGCGCTGCTGTTGCGTTGAGAGACCCTGAGACCGAACTCAAGTGTGGCCGAAGAACGCGAAATAAACCATCAAGGCCGACCTCCAGCGTTGATAAAGCGGGTTATCGCGATCTTTGGTATAACATCGCCCCATCATCCATCCGCTGGAATTTCCCGATGTCCGATACCGCCGGCCTGACGCTGCTGGGTCAGTCCCAGACCCACTACCCCCGCGAATACGCCCCGCAACTCCTGGAGCGGTTCGCCAACCGCCACCCCCAGCATGAGTACCTGGTCGAACTCGACTGTCCCGAGTTCACCTGCCTGTGTCCGATCACCGGCCAGCCCGATTATGCCCGCCTGACGATTCGCTACAGCCCGCGCGACCATATCGTCGAATCCAAATCGCTCAAGCTCTACCTGTACAGCTTCCGCAACCAGGGCACGTTCAGCGAGGACGTGGTCAACACCATCGCCCGCGATCTATTCGCGCTGCTGCAACCACGCTGGCTGGAAGTCCGCGGCGATTTCCTGCCTCGAGGCGGCATCGCCATCAAACCCAGCGTGCGTCTGACCGAGGAAGCGCCCTGACCACCGTCGGCGTCACGACCGAGACTTTTGCTCGCCGATCGCCGTCATCCTCGCTTGGAGAGAAATTTATTGACCGGCGACCGCATCCAAAACTCACCAAGCCACGTAGGTTTGTCTGATAAGGCGGCATTACAACCTGTGGTGAGAGAGATCGAACTTATGCGTAATACCTTCCCCCTGCTCGTCAAAACCGACTTCCCTACCCTGCATCGCGCTCGCGTTGAAACTTTACAAGCCAACCTCGGCTACCGCTGCAACCAGTCCTGCACCCACTGCCACGTCGCGGCCGGTCCGCACCGCGTCGAGGAAATGAGTTGGGAAACCATGGAACTGCTGTTGCGCTACGCCGCGGCGCGGGGCGTCGAGACCCTGGATTTGACCGGTGGCGCACCGGAGTTAAATCCGCGTTTTCGGGAGTTGGTGGTCCGCGCCCGCCAGCAGGGCCTGCGGGTCATCGACCGCTGCAACCTGACCATCCTCAACGAGCCCGGCCATGAAGACCTGGCGGCATTCCTGGCCGCGCATCAGGTCGAAATCACGGCGTCGCTGCCCTGCTATCTGGAAGAAAACGTCGACCAGCAGCGCGGCAGGGGCGTGTTTGAATCCAGCCTGGCCGGACTGCGCCAACTCAACGCCCTAGGTTACGGCCAGCCCGGCGGGCTACCCTTGAACCTGGTCTATAACCCCCTCGGACCGGTGTTGCCCCCCGAGCAGACGGCCCTGGAAGCCGCCTACCAGCGGGAACTGGCCGCGCGTTACGGCATCGCGTTCACCCGGCTGTTCGTGATGGCCAACATGCCGATCCAGCGTTTCGGCAGCCAACTGGTCTCCAAGCAGCAGTTCGCGCCCTACATGAACCTGCTTAAGGGAGCGCACCAGGATGAGAACTTGACCGCGGTGATGTGCCGCACCCTGTTGTCGGTGGACTGGGAAGGCTATGTCTACGACTGCGACTTCAATCAGATGCTCAAACTACCGCTCGGCGCCGGTGGGCCGGAACGCACGCATCTGGCCGACGTGCTGGAGCGCGAGTTGACCGGCGCCCGCATCCGGGTCGCCGACCATTGCTACGGCTGCACCGCCGGCCAAGGCAGCAGTTGCGGCGGAGCGCTCGATCCCGCTGAGACCCAAACCACCGCTCGGGCCGCGTGACGTATGGTTCCCTGCTGTGCGGGGCGTCCTCAAGCAGCAGCGGAAGCCGGGTTTCGCGCGCCGGCGCGGGATTTATAAAGGGCGATCCGCCGGTCGATCGCCCGCGCGGTGGAAGGTGGAAACCACCCCCATCCCCGCCTGGCGACTCAAACGCAGGCGCGCAACCCCGCCAGATAGGTATCCACCACGCCGGGGGCGTAATCGGCCAGCGGAAACAGCGTGGGTTCCAGGGTCCAGTTGACCACCAGCCCGTCCAGCAGCGCCATGATGCCCACGGCCGCCTGATGCGGCGAAACGGAGTTGGATAGCTGCCCGAGATCCTGGGCGCGGCGCATGGCCGCTTCCAGCAGGGCGATGAA
>DAIRDI010000419.1:0-2692 GCA_036796235.1 Candidatus Competibacteraceae bacterium
GCCATGAGGGTGTGTCCCTGCACCTGATCGGCGTCGAGTTCAGCCGCGAAACCCGTACCGTGGTGGGGTTTGAGGTGGAAACGTTGTAGCGACCCATTGAGTTTCTTGTCTCAAGCGACCGGCCCGGCTTGAAGGCGTCCGACAAAAGTTTGGACCGCTTCCAGATAGAGCCGCCAGCCCACCGCGAAGATCGTGTTGTGATCGGCTCCGGGAATTTTCACCAGGCGCTTGTCCTGGGCCGGGCTGGCGTCGTACAGGGCTTGGCCGTCGGCGAACGGAATGATGTGGTCGTGCTCCGCGTGGATGATCAGCGTGGGCCGGGTTACGGTCCGCATCTTGTCCAGTTGGCCGAAGCCCTGCCGCTCCTCGAACTTCAGAGCGGCGAGATTGACCCCGAGCCGGCGCAGCAGCGGTCCGGTGTGGGCGAAGGCGCTTTCCAGGATCAGCCCGGCGATGGCCTCGGGATGATGGCAGGCCAGTTCCAGGGCCGGGGCGCTGCCCAGCGAGCGGCCCATCACGACCAACGGTCCGGTATGGCCCTGGCGCTTCAGCCAGCCGGTGACGAAGTCCAGAACGGGGCGACTGTCGGCCAGCATGGTCGAGGCGGTCGGCCAGCCGGTGGACTGGCCATAGCCGCGATAGTCGACCACCAGAAAATTGATCCGGCTCCGTGCGTAAACCGGACCGAGATCGTCGTAATCCTCGGCGATCTCGCCGTTGCCGTGAAAGAACAGGAGAGTGGTCCCCGCGGGATCGGCCAAATAGCCACGCCCGCCGATGACCGCGCCGTCCGCCAAGGGAATCCGCACATCACCCTCGGAGATTTGGCCGCTCGGGCGATAACCAGCGCGGGGATGAAACAGACCGGCCAGCACTTCGGGTCGGTCGAGCGGGGAGCTGTCGGCGGTCATAAGGAGGTCTCCTCAGCGGGGATCGTGGCTCGGGGTTCGGTGGATCATTAACAGTATACGTTCAAGGACGCCGTGCCTTTGATAGCCGGTCGGGCGATCATGATCGATGAGCGCTGGCCCGAGGGCGCGGCGGCGGACAATATCGCATGGCCTATACTTCATATCGAATCCGGCCATTCCCTCTTTCAACTTCCCAAGCGGACGTGGCCATGAGAGCGAGCGAGCCGGCGCCACAATCACCATCCACCCGAGGGGATCAAAATGTACATCGGTGACTATCTCGGCCGGCGGACGATTTACAGCCCGGACGCGCTGGCCATTGTGGATACCGGCAAAGCCCCGGAACTGCGCTTGACCTATGCCCGACTGAACGAACGGGCCAACCGGCTGGCCAACGCGCTGGCCGCAACCGCTGGCGTCGGTAAAGGCGACCGGGTGGCGATGCTGGCGCTGGATGGAGTCGAACATCTGGATGTGCTGTTCGCCTGCGGCAAGCTCGGGGCGATTGATACCGCCCTGAACTGGCGGTTGCACTGGCGCGAGTTACAGCAAATCCTCGCCGAGGTCACCCCGACCGTGCTGGTCTACGACGAGACCTTCAAGGACAGCGTCGCCCCGTTGGCGCAGGCCGAAACCTCGGTGCGCCACTGGATTCACCTGGATGGGACCGGCGTTCCCGGCAGCTTGAATTATGGCGACTTGCTCGACGCCTCGCCGCCCGCGTCCCGCGCGTGCGAGACCCTGGTCGAGGAAGACATCGCCGCCATCGTCTTCACCGGCGGCACCACCGGCCTGCCCAAGGGCGCGCAAATCAGCCATCGCCAAATCGCCTGGAATGGCCTGAACACGGTCATCCACGATCTCGGACGCGGCGACGTGTATCTGAACGTATTCCCGATGTTTCATGTCGGCGGCCTGTTCGTCTACACCCTGCCCCAAGTCATCATGGGTGGAACCACCGTACTCATGAAGCGTTTCGATCCGGAACAGGTTCTGCGGTTGATCGAGCGGGAACGAGTGACGGTGTTCGCGGCGGTGCCGGCGATGTACCAGATGCTGGCCCAGACTCCGGCCTGGGCCGAGGCCGATCTGAGGTCTCTGCGGTTCTGCACCAGCGGCGGCGCTCCGCTCCCCGTGCCGCTGGTCGAGCAGTACACCCACGAGAAAAATATCCGCTTCAAGCAGGGGTTCGGCATGACCGAATTCGGGCCGGGGCTGTTCGCGCTCGCGCCCGAGGACGCCATCCGCAAGGCCGGCAGCATCGGCCGGCCCAATTTCTACATCGACGCCCGGATCGTGGACGGCGACAACCGCCCGCTGGGACCGAACGAGGTCGGTGAGTTGGTGTTGAAAGGTCCCAGCATCGCCTCCGGTTACTTCAATAACGCCGCCGCCTGGGCGGAAGCGATCGACGCCGACGGTTGGTTCCACACCGGCGATCTGGCCCGCCACGACGAGGACTGGTACTTCTATATCGTGGACCGGCTCAAGGATATGTTCATTTCCGGCGGCGAGAACGTCTATCCGGCGGAAATCGAAGCGGGGCTGTACCGGCATCCGGCGGTGTTCCAGTGCGCGGTGGTCGGCGTACCCGATCCGAAATGGGGTGAAGTGGGCAAGGCGTTCGTGGTGCTCAAACCCGACCAGACCGCCAGCGCCGAAGAGCTATTGGCGCACCTCGGCGACCAACTGGCCCGTTACAAAATTCCTCGCCACGTCGAATTCTTGGCGTCGCTGCCGATTTCGCCGGCGGGGAAGGTGTTGCGGCGGGAATTGCGGGA
>DAIRDI010000420.1:0-2688 GCA_036796235.1 Candidatus Competibacteraceae bacterium
GGCACATGATCGCCGAACGCAAACAGACCGAACGCGAGCTACGGCAGGCCATGGCGCTGTTGGAGCGGGAGGTGCAAACCCGGCGCGCTCAGGAGGCGCAACTGACGCAGGCGCGCAAGCTGGAAGCCGTCGGCCAGCTCACGGGTGGGATCGCGCACGATTTCAACAACCTGTTGACCGTCATCAAAGGTAATCTGGAACTGCTGCGCCGGCAGGCCGGCGACCGGCTCGCGTATGAGGAGAGTCTGTGGATCGAAGACGCTCTGGCGGCGACCCGGGACGGCGTGGATTTGACGGCCGGCCTGCTGGCATTTTCCCGGCGGCAGCCGCTGCAACCGCAACGCATTCGGGTGAACGACTTGGTGCGGAATCTGGAGCGGTTGCTGGGCCGGGTGCTGGGGCCGACCATCGCCTGGCGCGTGGAAACCGACCCCGCGGTTCCCGACCTGCTGACCGACGCCGGACAATTGCAGTCGGCGTTGCTGAACCTGGTCATCAACGCCCAAGACGCCATGCCCGACGGCGGAACGCTCGGCATCCAAACCGCCGTCGTCACCCTGCCGGGCGACGAAGCGCCGCCGCTCGCCGATTTGACGCCGGGCGCTTATGGCGTCATCACGGTGACGGATTCGGGGGTCGGGATGGACGCCGAGACCCTGGCGCGGGCCTGCGAGCCGTTCTTCACCACCAAGGCGACCGGACGCGGCACCGGTCTGGGTTTATCCATCGTCCACGGCTTCGCCGCCCAATCGGGAGGCGCGCTCGTTCTGGCCAGCCGCCCGGGAGAGGGCGCCAGCGTGCGGTTGTTCCTGCCGGTGGCGCCGACGTCCGACGCGCCAGCCATGCCGGATCCACCCTCCCAGCGGCTCCCCGCGTCGATGGGTGGGTCCGAGACGATTCTGGTGGTCGAGGACCAACCCCGCGTGCGGCGGCTCGCCGGTCAGTACTTGCGCGACCTCGGCTATCAGGTGTTGGAGGCGGTCGACGCCGAGGAAGCGCTGGCGATTCTGGAGACCGAGCCGGAGCTTCAGGGCGTCTTCAGCGACATCGTCATGCCCGGCGAACGCAACGGCTACGATCTGGCCGCCTGGATCGCGGCCCACCGCCCCGAGGTGAAATGCCTGCTGACCACCGGCTACACCGACCGGGAGCGCGTCGCGCGCTCCGACGTTTCACCCCCTCCCCCAGTGCTGGCCAAACCTTACTCCCGGGAGCAGTTGGCCCAGCGGTTGCGACAGGTGCTCGATGGATGATTTTTTGATCCTCCATGCCGTCCGGCTGGCGGAGCAGGTCACGCATTATTTCCCGGCCCGGCCCCGGCGCTTCGGCTCGCCTGGCAGCAGGTCGTCAGAACTCAGAGCCTATACAATAAATTAATATCTATAAATCAAAATGTTATATGTAGGAGCGGCCTTGGCCGCGATTGCTGCAAATCAAAATGTTATATGTAGGAGCGGCCTTGGCCGCGATGGCTGCCCCTTCTATCGCGAGCCAGCTCGCTCCTACAACCAATAGGTTGGTTTTCGTATAGGCTCTCAGCAACCGAGGGTCACCTCGGTGGTGAACTTGTAGCCTTCCCCGCGAATCGTTTTGATCAGCGCGGGTTGGGCGGGGTTGCTCTCGATCTTCTTGCGCAGCTTGGCGATCAGCACATCAATGCCGCGATCCAGAGGATTCCAGTCGCGTCCGGCGATCTCATCCATCAGGGCGTCGCGGGACAAAACGCGGTTCGGGTGGCGAACGAACGCCTCCAGCAGACGAAACTCGTGGCTGGTCAGGTACACGCTTTCGTCGGTCGGCGAAAACAGTTCGTGCCGGGTCAGGTCGAGCCGCCAGCCCCCGCCGAAACGAGCGATGCCTCCGGTGGCGGGCGACGATGGCGCGACCGACCCACGCGGACGCCGCAGGATGCTGCGAATCCGCGCCAGCAATTCCCGCTCCTCGAAAGGCTTGGTCATGTAATCGTCGGCGCCCAATTCCAATCCCGCCACCTTGTCGCCCGTCTGGTCCTTACCGGTCAGCATGATGATCGGGATGTCGGAGTGGAGCCGGATCTCGCGAGTGAAGGCGAAACCGTCGCCGTCGGGCAGCCCGACATCCAGCACGACCAGCGCTGGTGGAGCGGATTTCAACAGCTCCCGCGCTTCCCGCACGCAGCCGGCGGTTTGGACGACATACCCCTCGCAGCGCAAGTAATACCCGATCAGTCGCTGTATCAGCGCGTCGTCCTCAACGATCAAAATCGTATCGGTTAAGGTCATTTTGGTTATTTCTTAATCAGTTACAATACCTTAAAAAATATATCCACGAAATAGAGCGGCAAATGCTCGCGATTTTCTTTCGTAAGGGTAACGGGTCGTAAGCATACAAAAAATTACAAAACTTTACGTTGCTTTCATCATCGAGTTACAAAGCTCTCCCAAGATACATCCGACACTTAATTGATTTACATGCTTTCCGCCTCAATGACGGAACCCCGTAGATTCGGTAACAACTGTTAGGAACCAGAGAAACATGAACATCACCAATCTGAAAATTGGTACGCGATTAGGCATCGGCTTCGGGCTGGTGGCCGCCATCGCCCTGCTGCTGGGCGGCGTGGGTTTTTACGGCGCGCTCAAGAGCGAGGAGGCCATCGAGGAGATCGGCGTCGTGCGACTGCCGAGCATCCAGAGCGTGTTAACCATG
>DAIRDI010000421.1:0-2678 GCA_036796235.1 Candidatus Competibacteraceae bacterium
CATGGCGGTCGCCGTGGGCCAGCAGCATTTCCTTGGTCATGATGTGCTCGCCGCGCTTCTCGAAATGGTAGTCGAACACCCGGGTTTCCACGATGGAATCCACCGGACACGACTCCTCGCAGAACCCGCAGTAAATGCACTTGAACAAATCAATTTCGTAGCGCGTGGTGCGGCGCGTCCCGTCCGCCCGTTGCTCGGATTCGATGGTGATGGCCAGCGCCGGGCAGACCGCCTCGCATAACTTGCAGGCGATGCAGCGCTCCTCGCCGTTCGGATAGCGGCGCAAGGCGTGCAGGCCGCGAAACCGGGGCGACAGCGGCGTGGTCTCTTCCGGATATTGCACCGTGATTTTTTTGGCGAACAGGTAGCGTCCGGTGACCCGCAGGCCAAGCAACAGCTCCCACAACAGGAAGCTCTTGAGGTAGTGCCGAAGGTCTTGCAGGGTCTTCATTGGCATTCTCCGCTCAATCGAACCACGGGCCGACGCTCCCCATAACTCCCAGTCCGATCACCACGATCCAGACCAGGGTCACCGGAATGAAGACTTTCCAGCCCAGGCGCATGATCTGATCGTAACGATAACGGGGGAACGTGGCGCGGAACCATAAAAACAGCAACAACAGCAGCGAAATCTTGAGCACCAGCCAAATGGCGCCCGGGATAAAGGCGAACAGATCGCCCAACAGGGGGATGCCTTCGAAGGGCGACAGCCAGCCCCCCAAAAACAGGGTCGCCGCCAAGGCCGACACCAGAATCATGTTGGCGTATTCCGCCAGGAAAAACACCGCGAAGGCCATGCCGGAATAATCGACGTGGAACCCGGCCACGATTTCGGACTCGCCCTCGGCGACGTCGAAGGGCGCGCGGTTGGTTTCGGCGACTCCGGAAATGAAGTACACCACGAACAGCGGCAACAGCGGCAACCAGTACCAGTGCAGCAGACTACCCTGCTGCGCGAGCACGATCTGATTGAGGTTCAGACTGCCGGCAGCCATCAGCACGCCTACCAGGGCGAAACCCATGGCGATTTCATAGGAGACGATCTGCGCCGCCGAACGCATGGCGCCGAGAAAGGCATACTTGGAATTCGAGGCCCAGCCGGCGATGATCACCCCATAGACGCCCATCGAGGTCAGCGCCAACAGATACAGCAGACCGGCGTCCAGATGGGAAATCATCATGCCGTCGCCGAAGGGGATCACCGCCCAGGCGGCCAAGGCCGGACCGAAGGACAGAATGGGCGCCAGGACAAACAGAAATCGGTTGGCCCGGTTCGGGATGACGATCTCCTTGAACATCAGCTTCATGGCGTCGGCGATGGGCTGCAACCAACCCTTGGGGCCCACCCGGTTCGGACCGATCCGCACCTGCATGTAACCGATGATCTTGCGTTCGGCGAAGGTCAAATACGCCACGGCGATCAGCAGCGGCATCAGCACCGCGAGGATTTTCAGCAGGATGACGATGACCGTCAGTAAGATTTCCATGATCCGGGATCCTGGTTGTTATTGGATGATCACCGGTCCCACCGCTGGACCGAGCGCCACGCTGGCCGGCAGACCGGCGGGAATCCAGGCGCAGCCCTGGGGAATGCTCTCGTCCAGAACCAGCGGCAACTCGACGGCCCGACCATTCTGGCGCACTTGGACCTGCTCGCGCCCGGCCACGCCCAACGCCCGGGCCGCTTCGGGATGCAGCCGGACTTCGGCGGGCCGCGCCAGCGGGCTTTGCTGCAGGGAACGGGCGCGCCGCACCAATGGATCCGTCGCGTAGATCGGCACGTCCGCGACGCGCAACAAACCTTCGGACTGAAAGCGCCGCCAACTGGGATGCGCTTCGCTCGGGACATTATCCGGCTGCACCGACCCGCAAAGCGCTTGAACCTCGGCGAGCACATCCTCGGCGCTGACGTAATCGAATCCGGTCACGCCGCACAGATTGCCCAGCACGCGCAGCACCTTCCAGGCCGGCCGCGCCTCGCCAAACGGTTTGCTGGCGCCCTGGAAGCTCTGCCAGCGGCCCTCGGCGTTGACGTAAGTCCCAGCGGTTTCAGCGAAGGTCGCCACCGGCAACGCGATGTGGGCTTCAGGCCGTCCGCCGACGCTGGCGTAGGCCGAGAGCGCCACCACGACTTCAGCGCCCTGGAGAGCCTCGAGCGCCGCCGCGCCATCCCAGCAGTCGAGTTCGGGCTCGACGCCCAACAGCACATACGCCTTGCGCGGCGACTCCAGCATCGTCCGCGCATCCAGACCGACCGCCGCCGCGGATTGACCGCCCGGCAACCGGTGCGGCAAGGCTCCGACTAGCCAACCTCCCGCCGAATTGGCGGCTTCCGGCAGATAACCGGGCCGGGCGCCACCGCACCGCGCCACGAATCCCGCCAGCGCCCGCAACTGCGCGAAGGCGGGATGGGAAACCGCCAGATTGCCGAGCAACACGGTGGCCGGCGCGTTATTGACCAGCGCCTCGGCCATGGCCCGCTCGACGGCGCCCGGGGCACCCTCGGCCAGGGTCGCCAGGCCTTCCGGCAGCGCTTCACCCTTCAACTCCGCGACCGCCTGGGCCACGCCCGCCAGCGCCGTCACCATTCCGGCGGGGTCGGCGGTCACCTTCGCCGCCACCGGGAAGCGAAACTCGAAATCGCGGGGGTTGATGAACATCACCCGTCCGCCCGCCAG
>DAIRDI010000422.1:0-2670 GCA_036796235.1 Candidatus Competibacteraceae bacterium
CGACGTGACGGTGCCGGTGACGTTGGTCAAGCAACCGGAACCGAGCCTGTACCGGTTGACCGTGCGCGCCGATCCAGCGGATGCGCGGGTGCGGTTGCTGGGCGTTCGGACCGCTTACCAACCTGGAGTCCGGCTGCCCCCCGGCAATTACACCATTGAGGTTTCGAAGTCCGGCTACGAGACGGCGCGAGTTACGGCGCGGATCGCGGACGGTGACGTGACGGTGCCGGTGACGCTGGCCAGAGCGGCGGAGCCCAGCCGGTATCGGTTGACCGTGCGCGCTGATCCCGCGAATGCCCGAGTGCGGCTAGTGGACTCTCCCTTCACGTACCAACCGGGCGTTCGGTTGCCGCCGGGCAGTTATGTGGTCGAAGTGACCCGTAGCGGTTATGAGCCCAAACGGGTGACGGCGCGGATCGTGGATCGCGACGTGACCGAGCGCGTTGCTTTGGAGAAGACTGCGGTGGCGTCGCCCACACCCACGCCTTCACCATCCTCGCGCCCCAATGAATGGCGAATCGGTTCCTTGCGGATCGAGGGTTCGATGGCCGCGCATGATCGTGCGGAAATTCAGCGGGTGTTCGGAGCTTACGTCGGACGCACCGTGACCCGCGGCGCGTTGCTGGACGGCGCCATGCAGGTCTATCGAACCACCGGGATGACGCTCGGTTTTGTGGTGCGCACCAGCCCTTCGGGCGGAGCCGAGTTGCAGGCGCGCGTCGTGCGGCGCGCCCGGCAAACGTATGAAAGCAGCATTCCCATCATGACCCGCAGCCAGTTTGAACGGTCGGGGTTCGGGGTATCCGTCCAATAACGCGGGAAGCACCGCCGCGCCGCCGATCGAACGCATAAACCGCTTCCAGGGTCACGTCGTCGGAACTCTCGCGACCCCTCGGCCCAACTGGCGCCGAAACCCAGACCGGGTAATGCAGGTGTTAGGTTCGTTTTAACCGGTCCAAATTGAACCGGTTCGGATTGAGTTTTGTCAGTTTGCTGAAAATAATGGTGACTCATGAGTACCCTTGGAGGTCCGGGCATGAGGCGAGAGGTGGGGAGTCACTGGGATTTCTAGCGAATTTCGCAAATTTATGCGCTATAGGGTGGAGTTGGTACCCGAAATGCAATTTTGAACGGTGTTAGGTATTATTGTTGCATAGATAGTCGCGCAGTAAGTCGATTGATCTCATTAACCAGGACCCTTGATTCATGAACATTCAACTCCATCGCAAGCAAGTCGTTATGCTAATGTTGGCTATGTTGCTGGCGATCGCGTCCTACTGGATTCCGCTACCGCAGCAATCGACCTCTCCAGTGGAGCGGACGCAACTGTCCGAACCGCTCGAGAATACCAAGCCAGCGGAGCCGCTAGCCGTCACTCGGGAGTCCGCGACGCTGTGGCGGTTTCCAATAACCGTAGCGCTTCCGCGGACCGTGCAACCGGACCCGATGGTTCAATCCGAGGATCCGCCGCAGGCGCCATCGTGGGCGGCAAGGCAATTGATCGATGCCCGTGAAATAGGTAACAGCGGTCGGTTGGGTGAGCCAGCGTTTGCGCCAACCAACGATCGGGATCGGTCCGTACCATAGCGGCATCGTCGATTGTGGCGAACTAATTGATTGTAAACTCCTCACCCTGAAAAATCGGCGTCGCCGTATCCGATGCTTGGATAAGCCCGGAGTCGCGCGAGCCGACGTGTCGAAGCCCTCTCCCTCCTGACCTGCATAAACCCCAACTGGGCGCATTCTTCAGGCTTGTCCTGATTGCCGAGCGCGCTCGTCAGCCGCCTCCTCCCGATTCAACCCGCCCTCCAGCTCCTCCTGGCGTATACTGTGCGCATCGACGGATCGTCGGTGATGCAGGGTGTGGCCATGCCCGCCGCGCCGTCGCGGTTCCCGCCGATATCGCGGAAATAAAGTAGAAATCAGGAGGAGAATCCAACATGAACGACCCCAATGTCCTCGTCGAAACCCGTGGTCCAGTGGCGCTGATTACCCTGAATCGGCCCAAGGCGTTCAATGCCTTGTCCAACGATTTGATGGACGAGCTGAGCCAGGCGCTGGACGCCATCGAAGCGGACGACTCCATCCGCGCCATCGTCCTGACCGGCGGTGAAAAGGTGTTCGCCGCCGGCGCCGACATCAAGGGAATGAAGGACTACTCGTACATGGACGCCTACAAGGGCAATTTCATCACCCGCAATTGGGAACGGACTAGCCGGTGCCGCAAGCCGGTGGTCGCGGCGGTGGCTGGCTACGCCCTGGGCGGCGGCTGCGAGTTGGCCATGATGTGTGACTTCATCCTCGCCGCCGATAATGCCAAGTTCGGTCAGCCCGAGATCAAGTTGGGCATTCTGCCGGGCGCTGGCGGCACCCAACGTCTGACCCGACTGATCGGCAAGTCCAAGGCCATGGATCTGTGCCTGACCGGGCGGATGATGGACGCCGCCGAGGCCGAACGGGCCGGGCTGGTCAGCCGGATCGTGCCGTTGGCCGAACTGATCGCGGAAGCGGTCAAGACCGCCGAAACCATCGCCAGCTATTCATTGCCGGCGGTGATGATGACCAAGGAATGCATCAATCGCTCCTATGAAACCACCTTGGCCGAAGGTCTGCTATTCGAGCGCCGGACCTTCCATGCGGTCTTCGCCACCGAGGACCAGAAGGAAGGCA
>DAIRDI010000423.1:0-2655 GCA_036796235.1 Candidatus Competibacteraceae bacterium
GAGGCAAAGACCATGAGCTTTTTCGGCACGCAGCCCCGGATGACGCAGGTGCCGCCCATGCGGCTTTCCTCGGCCAGCGCCACGCGCGCGCCGGTCGCTGCGGCAACGCGCGCCGCGCGCACCCCGCCCGAGCCGCCACCGATCACGAAAAGATCATAGTCGAACGCCATGCGCCCCCCTTATTCCGGCAGATCCACGGCTTCGGCCATGTCCACATCAACCCAGCCGGTCCCGCCGCGCGTCCGTATCTCGGCCCGCCCGTCCGGGTGACCGATGATCACCGTGTCGCACATCCCCAGGAACAACCCGGTCTCCACCACGCCCGGCACACAACTCAGCGCGCACATCAGACCATCCGGGTCGCCGATCCGCTTCAGATGCAGGTCATACACATGATTGCCCTCGTCCGTCACCAGCGGCACCACGCCCTGCTGGCGCAGCGCGATCAGCCGCCCGTCCACATCGGCCGTCGCCAGCACCGCCGCGATCCGCCGCGCGGTCGCGCCATGGCCGAACGGGGTCACCTCCACCGGCAACGGAAACGCGCCCAGCGTCGCCACGGCCTTGCTCGGATCGGTGATCACCACCAGCCGCGCACTGGAAAGCGCGCATCATACGGCGTTGATCCTCCCGCGCAACCCCGCGAGTTCTGGCATAATCGCCCGGTCGCCGTCACTTTCAGCCATCATCGCGATCTCAAGTAGCGATCACGCTCGGCTTCCATCCCCAGACAAGCTGTTAGCCACGGGAGGTTGGCGCCATGAAATTGAATAAAGAAACCGTTATCGCCGGCATCGCCCTGGGGGTGGTGTTGGTCTTCGCCGTCGTCTGGTTTATGCCAGCCGGCCTGCGCCAGGCGCCACCGCTGGTCGGACAAACCCTCGACGGCCGCACGCTGACCCTGGAACAACTCCGCGGCCAACCGGTCCTGATCACGTTCTGGTCGACCACCTGCCCCTCCTGCATCGAGGAAATGCCGCACCTGGTCGAGCTTTACCAGGAACTCAACCCGAAAGGCCTGGAAATCATCGGGGTGGCGATGGCCTACGATCCACCGGCGCAGGTGCGAGCGCTGGTCGAGCACCGGCAACTCCCCTACCCCATCGTGCTGGATACCCAATCGCGGATCGCCCGGGCGTTCGACGACGTGCGGCTAACCCCGACGACGGTGCTAATTTCGCCGCAGGGGCGCATCGCGCAGTACTGGCTGGGACCGCTGGACCTGCCCAAGCTGCGCGACACGCTGCAAAGGATGTTATGAAATATCGGACCCAAAAAGCCCGACCCCTCGTTGGTTCCGCCGCGCGCCGTCCCCACATTCAACTGAAACAGACGTTGGCTCGCTCCAGGTATTCGCAAGCCTGATCGAGATCGGCGTGACAACGCGATACCCAAGACTCGCCCCAGAAGAAATGGCAACTGGTTTCGGCGCGCAACACGGCCTGATGAGCTTTTTCCAGGAGTTCCAGCAACTCCGGATGGTCGGCGCCGATTTCCTCGGTATTGCTCAACGCCGCCTGGACCGCCTGACTGATCTCACCGACTCGGGTCAACGCATCCTTTTGCGACTGCGAACCGGTCCATTGCACGAAATTACGGCCATCGTGCCAGCCGGTATTCCACGCCCCCGGCCCGACCGTCACCTCGCCCTCGGCGCCAAACTCGTCGAGATAATCCTTGATGAAAATCGGCTGGATCGGGCTGTCGCCTGCTTGCACCCGCGTCAACAGCGGCTTGTAGAAGGCGTCCCAAAAATTACTGCCCGGCATGGCGTTGCGGAACCAGTCGCCGTTTTCGCCGGGGGTACACGTCGTCACCAGCGGCGGGAAATCACAGGACGCGGTGCGTTTCCGGACCTCCCCCAGAAACCACTCGAGTTCCATGCCTGACTCCTGAGCCATCGACAGTTCGCGGTCGCGCACGACGACCACGATCTCCTCGCCGCCGAAGCGGGCGATATGCGGCCGGTAACGGAGTTCTTCCACGCTCATCGGCGTCTCGGACTGCACGTGTTCGTCATCCACCAGTACATAGCGATAGCCGAACCGCCGCAGCAGCGGGATCATCTCCATGCAGAATCCCAGTTCCGGCGGCCAGAATCCCTGGAAATCGCTGCGGAAGAACAGACGGCGAGCCTGTTTTCGCCAGAGTTCCAAATGCGCCTCCCAGTCAGCCGGCGGAATCAGCGGCAGAACGGGATGGTAGTAGCCGTTGCCGAGCACGTCGATGCTCGGAGACTCCGCCACGGCGTGCAGCAACGTCGCACAGTCCACGATCCCGCTGACCCGGCTCTGAAAATCCGGATTCGACAGCGTCTCCAACAGCGAGCCGGACAAGGCCAAGTGGACCCGACCGAACTCCCGCACGCCGTCCAGCGCCTGGGGAATCCGCGCCATGGCCAAAAGAATATCCCTGGCTTCCGACTCGCTCCGCTCCAGCAACGCTTCCAAGTTGCCGGGAGGCTGATGCAGGCTCAGCACCAGCGCATGATAGAGGGTGTCCGCCATAATTCAGTATCCTCCAGTGGTCAGCCATGGCGAAGGAGGGTCAATCACCCCATCACCCGCCATGGCCCTGTTAATAACAATTATGATGGTTATTTGGAGACTGGCGCGGCGGAACCGCCCGAACCGCTAAAAATCGGATTCGGTGATC
>DAIRDI010000424.1:0-2643 GCA_036796235.1 Candidatus Competibacteraceae bacterium
TGTTGGAAAAACAGAAGGCCGGCAAGAAGCGCATGAAACAGGTCGGCAAGGTGGAGATTCCACAGGAAGCCTTCCTGGCGGTGTTGCAGGCGGACAAGAACTCATGAGACGCCCGGAAAACCCCGGCGTCTCGCTGGCCCTTGGATTTTATAACCCATGAATATTGATTTTGCCGCCGTACTGGTGATATTGACCGTGGCGACCGGCGGGATTTGGCTGATGGACATCCTGGTTCTGGCGGAACGGCGCGGCGCGGCCAAGCTGCCCTGGTACGTGGATCTGTCGAAATCGTTTTTCCCGGTGATCCTGGCGGTGCTGGTGCTGCGCTCCTTCGTCGTCGAACCGTTCCGGATTCCTTCGGAGTCCATGTTGCCGACCCTGCTCAAGGGCGATTTTATTCTGGTCAATAAATTTACCTATGGGTTGCGGCTGCCGGTGTCCAACACCCAAATCGTCAGTGGCAACCGGCCGGAGCGGGGCGATGTGGTGGTGTTCCGCTATCCGCCCGAGCCGGCCGTTGCCTATATCAAGCGGGTGATCGGTCTGCCCGGCGACCGTCTGGAATATCGCGACAAGCAGTTGTTCATCAACGGCGAGCCGGCCCCCCAGTCGCGGTTGCCCGACGATCCCGCCGAACCGGGCTACCGGCAGTTCGAAGAGCAGTTGCCCGGCGGCGAGCATCGCATTCAGGTCTTGGCCAACGGGCGGTGGGGTGCGGCGGGACTCTGGTCCGATCTCCAGTTGCGCCGCGAGCCGGACGGCACGGTCAGTTGGGCGTATCAGGTGCCGGCCGGACAGTATTTCGTCATGGGCGACAATCGCGACAACAGCAGCGACAGTCGAATCTGGGGGACGATGCCCGAGGAAAATTTGATCGGCAGAGCTTTTTTCATCTGGATGAATTGGGATTGCGTGACCTTCAGGGGCCAGTGTGGCCGGATCGGGAATCGCATTCAATAAAGCTTAAGCGGAGGAATGAGCGATGCGTGCAACACGATTGATGGAATCCGGACGGAGTGGACGGCAGCAGGGCATAACGGTGATCGGTATGTTGCTTCTGATCATCGTGCTCGCGTTCGCGGCCTTGGTCGCGATGAAGGTGGTCCCGATGTACATTCAGCTTTACACGGTCAAGTCGACTATC
This sequence comes from Candidatus Competibacteraceae bacterium, assembly GCA_036796235.1. Classification (GTDB taxonomy): domain Bacteria; phylum Pseudomonadota; class Gammaproteobacteria; order Competibacterales; family Competibacteraceae; genus REEE01. Next base: position 1,145 of record DAIRDI010000424.1, read on the forward strand.
GAGAGCATCCGTAAGGAACCGCAAGTGGCGCAAATGAGCGTCCCGGATATCCATAACGCCATTCAAAAGCGTTTCGATATCGGCTATGTCGAGAACGTCACGGCGCGGAATCTCAAGATTCGCCAGGATCGCGGTGGCCGGGTGCTCGATCTGGTGTACGAGGACGAACGGGAGTTGTTTTATGGCCTGCATGTCGTGTTGAAGGTCAACGAAGCGATCCCGCTGAATCCGTGAGCGCGGCGATCGATCGGCTGTGCGCCGCCCTGGGTTATACCTTCCAGCGATCGGAATGGCTGGAGGAGGCGCTCACCCACCGCAGCGCCTCGGCCCACAATAACGAGCGGTTGGAATTTCTGGGCGATGCGCTGTTGAATCTGGTGGTGGCCGAGGTTTTATACCAGCGCTATCCCCAGGCCAGCGAGGGTGAGTTGAGCCGCTTGCGGGCCAGCCTGGTTAAGGGCGAGACCCTGGCGCGCCTGGCGCGCGAGCTGAAGCTGGGAGAGAGCCTGCGGTTAGGGCAGGGCGAACTCAAGAGCGGGGGCTTCCGGCGGGAATCGATTTTATCGGACGCGCTGGAGGCGGTCATCGGCGCGGTCTATCTGGATGGCGGCTTGGCCGCCTGCCGCGATCTGATTCTGAACCTGCATCAGGAGAACCTGGAAGGACTGGCTAGCGCCAGCGAACTGAAGGACCCGAAAACCCGCTTGCAGGAGTATTTGCAAGCCCACCAACGTTCCCTGCCGACCTACAGCGTGCTGGAAATTCACGGCGAGCCGCACGTCCAGAGTTTTACCGTGGAATGCGCGGTTCCTGAAGCGCGAGCGGTCGCGGTGGGCAGCAGTCGCCGCAAGGCCGAACAGGAAGCCGCCCGTCAACTGCTGGAGCAAATCGCCCCATGACCGTTTCCACTCGCGCCGGCCACGCCGCTCTGTTGGGCCGGCCCAACGTCGGCAAGTCTACCCTTTTGAACCGGCTGATCGGCCAAAAGGTGAGCATCACCGCGCCCAAACCGCAGACCACCCGCCACGTCATCCTGGGGATTCAAACCCTGCCGGAGGCGCAGATCGTCTATGTGGACACCCCGGGGTTGCACCGGCAGCGCCGGCGAGCGCTCAATCGCTATTTGAACCGGGCGGCGGCCAGCGTGCTGGGCTACGTGGAGGTGGTGGTGTTCCTGATCGAAGCGCTGCGCTGGACCGAGGAAGATCAGGAGGTCTTGCGCCGCCTGGAAAGCTATTCGGGACCGGTGGTGCTGGCGGTCAACAAGGTCGACCGCGTCGCCGACAAGTCGCGCCTGCTGCCTTTTCTCCAGGAGATGGCCGGCCGGCGGAGTTTCGCGGAAGTCGTCCCGCTGGCGGCGTTGAAAGGCGATAACGTGGCGGCGCTGGAACAGGTCATCATCCGCCTGCTGCCGGCCGGCGAGTTCTTGTTTCCGGAAGATCAAATCACCACGATCAGCGAGCGCTTCCTGGCCGCCGAACTGGTCCGCGAGAAGCTGA
>DAIRDI010000425.1:0-197 GCA_036796235.1 Candidatus Competibacteraceae bacterium
CTGGGAGCACTTGCTGCGCGACGAAGCTGATTACCGGCGGCATGTGGAATACATTCATTACAATCCGGTGAAACATGGTTATGTGGATCGCCCGCTGGATTGGCCCTATTCCAGTTTCCGGCGTTACGTGGAAAGAGGTCTTTTTGCCGAGGATTGGGGGGTCGGAGGAGTGGTATTTTCCAGCGGTGTCGGGAAGG
>DAIRDI010000425.1:297-2642 GCA_036796235.1 Candidatus Competibacteraceae bacterium
AATGAACGGATGTCGGGTTACGCTGCGCTAACCCGACCTACGAAACTACGAAACTGTAGTGTCGGGAAGGAATGAACGGATGTCGGGTTACGCTGCGCTAACCCGACCTACGAAACTACGAAACTACGAAACTGTAGCGCCACCATAACAAGCACAATGAATGCCCAGCCAGCGGAATCCGCTCCCACAACCTATCGTCCGGCGAACAACGAATTTCTGCCCGCCGACTTTCCGGCGCCTTGGGCTTGCGACTGGGGAGAAGATCGGTACGGCCTGTGGATGGCGTTTCGGTATCGCGGAATCAGGCAGTGTTTGCGCTGGATCGCGCCGGGGGAATTTCTGATGGGTTCGTCGGAGAGCGAGGCGGAACGGGATAGTGATGAAACCCAACACCGGGTGATTCTGACGCAGGGTTATTGGCTGGCGGACACCGCTTGTACTCAGGCGCTGTGGCAGGCGGTACTGGGCGATAACCCGAGCCGATTCAAAGGCGAAGGCCGTCCGGTGGAGAACGTAAGCTGGGATGACGCCCAGCGTTTCATCGCCCGGCTGAACGAACGGATCCCCGAAGGCGGCTTCCGGCTGCCGACCGAAGCGGAATGGGAATACGCCTGCCGGGCGGGGACGACCACGGCGTTCTGGTTTGGCGACCAGGTTAGCCCGGAACAGGTCAATTACAACGGCGATTCCCCCTATGCCGGCGGACAAAAAGGTTTGAACCGAAGGGAGACCGTGGCGGTGAAAGCCTTGCCGTGCAACGGCTGGGGGCTGTACCAGATGCACGGCAACGTGCGGGAATGGTGCCAGGACTGGTTCGGTGATTATCCCGTGGAGACGGTGGTGGACCCCACCGGGCCTGCTAGGGGCGAGGGGCGCGTGCTGCGCGGCGGTGGCTGGTTCGACTTCGGCTGGTCCGTGCGTTCGGCCTTCCGCGCCCGCCTCGTTCCCGGCCACCGCCGCGACTACTACGGCTTCCGTCTGGCCCGAGGTCAAACAGCCCAGCCCGGCGAGCCGGAGGCGAGAGCGGGAAATAAAGCGAGCCGGGCCGGACAGACGCCGGGGACCGGCGGCGGTCAGGCCCGGCGCGGGTGATCTTTGACTCCCCGCACTTCGCCGTCAGCGTCGCGCGCTCCCGTAACCAAGGACCGGGCGGGACCACGCAATGGGGTCGGCCCATTGCCATGAGCGCGGACGTAAAGCAGCAGGTGGATGCGCTGTGGGGGGGGTTGGGGCTGTAGGGAAGCCTTCGCCGCCGCCGATATCTAACGTTGTTTTGGATATATACGGCAAATTGCCGTATTTTATTCACAGGAGGAATGTCGCCATGCCTATCGCAACCCCCACCGCGCGTCTGGAAGCCCGGGTCAGTCCTGAGTTACATGCCCTGCTCAAGCGAGCTGCCGAGCTACAGGGGCGCACCATGACCGATTTCGTGGTGGCCGCCGTGCAGGAAGCCGCTCAGCGGGCTATCGAACAGGCCGAGGTCATCCGGTTGTCCCTGGCCGATCAGGAATGTTTCGCACGGGCGCTGCTATCGCCGCCGCCGTCGAGCCCGGCCCTGGAGCGCGCCTTCGCCCGTCGCCGCAAGCTTGTGATTGCCGAATGAGCGGTACGCTGTTCCAGGTTGCTCCCCTGGAGAATCGCCACGACCGCGCCGGTTTTCACAGCGGCTCCGAGCCGCTGGACCGCTACTTCCGGGATCAGGTCATGCAGGATATCCGCCGGCGGGTGACGGCGTGCTTCGTGGCGCTGGCGGGTGAACAACGCATCGCGGGCTACTATACCTTGGCTTCGGCCAGCCTGCTGCTCTCCGACCTGCCGGCGAGTCTCAGCAAGAAACTCCCGCGCTACCCCTCCGTGCCCGCCATACGCTTGGGGCGTTTGGCCGTCGATCGACGCTTCAAGGGTCAGGGTTTGGGGGGTGCCTTGCTGGCCGATGCCCTGGAGCGCGCCCTGCGCTCCGAAATCGCCGCCTATGCCCTGGTGGTTGACGCCAAGGATGAATCCGCCGCGGCGTTCTACCAGCACCATGGCTTTATCCGCTTGCCCGACCAGGCTCTGAAGCTGTTCCTGCCGCTGGCGACGGCGCGCGGCGTGGCGCAACGTATCTAATGGAAAGAGACCTCGGCACCGGACGAAATCGCTACCCGGTCACTCCCATCCATCACAGCGCCTACACCGCCCAGCCGCCCGATTGGGGTCCAAGATCGGTTTCGACGCCACCAACAAATGGCCCGGCGAGACCACGCGGGAATGGGGCCGGCCCATCGCGATGAGCGCGGATGTGAAGCAGCGGGTGGATGCGCTGTGGGGGGAGTTGGGGTTGTAAGGGCGCTGAACCCGCC
>DAIRDI010000426.1:0-2641 GCA_036796235.1 Candidatus Competibacteraceae bacterium
GCCGGGCGTATTCGCGGGCGATGTCCGGGTCGGCCTTGCTCAGCGACATCTGGCTGTTGTCGAGCAGGGCGTGGAAGAACGGCCATTCCCGATACAGCTTCCGCAGCAACGCCAGCCGCTCGGGGTCATCGCCGCGCCAGGCCGCCAGCGCGCCGCCGATCCCGTACCAGCCCGGCAGGGTGTGCCGGGCCAGACCCCAGCCGAACATCCATGGAATCGCCCGCACCGAATATTTGGAGCGGTCGCCCTGGGCGCGGTGCGAGGGTCGCGAGCCGATGTTGAGCTGAGCGATTTCGGTGACCGGGGTAGCGGTGTAGAAGTAATCGATGAAGCCGGGCGTTCGCTCGGTGAGTTCGCGGTAGGCGGCCTCGCCGTGGCGGGCCAGCTCGGCCATGACCGCCGCCGCTTCCGGCGGATCGGCCGGTACTTCCTGAATCAGGTGACGGCTGGCTTTCATCAGGCCGGTGATGCCGAGGGTCAGTTCATAAATGGCGGTTTCCAGGTTCTGGTACTTGAACGACAGCACCTCGCCCTGTTCGGTGATCTTGATCTGGCCGCGCACCGTGCCCGCCGGCTGGGACAGGATGGCGTCGTGGACGGGGCCGCCGCCGCGCCCGACCGTGCCGCCGCGGCCGTGAAACAGGCGGCACTCGAAGCCGCGCGCCGTCGCCAGGGCCACCGCCTGTTGCTGCGCCCGGTACAGCCCCCAGTTGGAGGCCAGGATGCCGCCGTCCTTGCAGGAATCGGAGTAGCCCACCATGACGTTCTGCACGCCACCGGCCGCCGCCAGCAGTTCCCGGTAGGTCGGGTGGTCCAGCAGCCGGGTCAGCAGGGTCTCGACCCGGTTCAGATCGGCGATGGTTTCAAACAGCGGCGCCACGCGGAGTTCGCAATGCCAGCCGCCGTCGGCGCGGCGGCCGACCAGGCCGGCGAAGCTGGCCAGGAATAGCACCTCCAGCACGTGGCTGGCTTCGTGGGTCATGGAAATGACGTAGTTGTCGAAAGCCCGCGGGCTGATTTCCGCGCGCATTTGCGCCATCACCTGGAACACTTCCAGGGTTTCGCGGGTCGCGGGACTCAGCGAGTCGCAGTACAGCAGCGGCGTGCCCGGCTGGGCCAGCAGGTCGCCGAGCGTTTCCAGGCGCTCTTCCTCGGTCAGAGCGTTGTAATCAGGCAGGTTGGGCGCCATGGCGAAGATTTCCGCCACCGCCGCCGTGTGCCGGGCCGATTCCTGGCGCACGTCCAGCGCGGTCAGGTGGAAGCCGAAAGTTTCGGCCAGCCGGATCAGGTCCTTGAGTTCCCGGTCGGCGACCGCGCCGTCGCCGTGGGCGACCAGCGAATCGCGGATGGTGTAGAGTTCCTCGAGAAATTCCTGCCCGGATTCGTAGCCCCAGAACGGCGCGGGAATCGCGTCCGGGCGGCCGTCGATGCGGGCGCGGAGGCGTTCGAGGTTGTGCCGCAGCCGGTGGTAGATCAGGAAAAACTTGCGCCGGTACGGTTCCTGGGCGTATTGCCGGGGCGCGTCGCGGAACAGATCGGTCATGCGTTGCAGGTCCGCCTCCAGGCTGGCGGCGAGCGGCGGCGACGGCGCGACCAGGGACCCGGAATAGGTCAGTTGCCGGTTCAGTTCCTCGACCCGGCGCAGATATTCGCGCAGGATCTCCTGCGCTTGCAGACGCACGGCCAGCGCGGTGGCGTCCGGAGTGACGAACGGATTGCCGTCGCGGTCGCCGCCGATCCACGAGCCGAAGCGCACCAGGCAGGGGATGCGCACCGCCGTCTTGCCGCCCTCGTCGCCGTAGACCGCGTTCAGCGCCCGCTCCAGGTTGCGGTAGAGCGCCGGCAGCGCCTGGAAGATCGACTCCCGAAAGTAGTACAGGCCATTCTTGATCTCGTCGCGCACCTGCGGCTTGTAGGTGCGCACCTCGTCGGTATGCCACAGGATCTGAATCTGGCTGCGCAGATCTTCCAGCACTTCGTCCCGTTGGAGCGGGTTGAGCGCCGCGTCGTCGAGTTGCCCGTTGGTGAGGAAGATGCGGCGCTGGGCGCCGAGCAGCACCCGGCGCTTGGCTTCGGTGGGGTGAGCGGTGAACACCGGGGTGAAGCAGAGCCGGTCCAGCAGGGCCTGCAATTCGCGAACGCCGACGCCGGCGGCGCGCAGAACGCGCAAGGTTTCGTCGAAAGAACCGCGCCACAGCGGCTCCCCCCGGCGAACCTGCTCGCGGCGCTGTTGATGCTGGAAGGATTCCTCGGCGATGTTGGCCAGGCTGAAGTAGGCGTTGAAGGCCCGGATGACGTGGTTCAGCAGGTCTGGATTCAGCGCGGTGATGAAGCGCATCAGTCGTTCGCGAGTTGCTGGCGCGGCATCGGCTTGGCGACGCAGGTCGGTGAACCCCTGACGCAGGGTTTCCACGGCGTCCAGCACGTGGCGGCCTTCCCGGTCGCGCAGGGTTTCGCCCAGGATACGACCCAGCAGTTTGACGCGGTCGCGCAGGGATTGATCGGATAAAGCGGGCATGGGAATCTCCGTCGACGCCAGTCGGATGACAATGGATAAGAGGTATTCTGTCGCGCTGGAAGCGGGCAACATTCTAAATGGACCGAGCGCGCGATTCGACAGCTACCCTTGGGGAAACTATAG
>DAIRDI010000427.1:0-2615 GCA_036796235.1 Candidatus Competibacteraceae bacterium
CCGACCCGCACCCCCTGGCGATGGCCGCGCGCCAGCCAGACCTCGGCGAGATCCAAATAGAAGCGGCTGAGTCGGTCCACGTCACCCACCGGCAATTCCCGCTTGGCGGCGGTCGCCTCGCCGCCCGGAAAAGGGGTGTTCACCTGGAAATCGGTGATGCCGAGTTCGTCCACAAAATGGGTATAGAACCGCTCCGCGCCGATTTCCAGCGTGGCCTGGTTGGGCACGGCGATGACCTGCACTTCGATGCCGGCCGCGCGCGCCTCCCGCACCCGACGCCTCCAGATCTCGTTGTAACTCTCCGGGCCTTGCCCGAGCAGTTTGCGATGCAGGTTGGGATAGTCCAGCGACGTGCCGACGCTGTTGCCGAACATCTCGGCGATGATCTTGTTCCAGCGCGAACTGTAGGCCAGCATGTTGCTTTGCAGGCTATGGAACACCTGCTTGCCGCGCGCTTCGGCCTCGCGCCGGATCAGATCATGCGCCTGTTCGTACCAGCTCGGCGGCAGCAGCATCGCCTCCCCGCCCTGCCAGTAGATGGTCAGCGCCTCCAGCGATTTCTCCACCATGGCATCCAGCACCTTGCGGATGAGTTCCCCCAGTCGGTCGAGGGTGAGCCGATCGCTGGTCTTGTTCTCGAAACAATATTCGCAGTCGGCATTGCATTGCAGGGTGGGGAGCAGGATCAGGGAGAAATGTTTTTTCATGGGCGTGGAGGCCTTCGGTAGGGGAATCGGGGGTTGGGATGGCATTACAATACTTCCGCTGAATGGACTCTGAACCCTGATCCGCCGAGAGCAACCGTCGCGGCGCTTCGATCAATATTGTTGAATGATAGCCATGAAACCCGTTATAAACAGGCTTTCTTGTTGGTCCCCCTTTCAGGAGCGATCCACCATGCACCAACCCACGGTTTTTCTAGCGGCGCTGCTCTTCGCCATCCCAGTGCTGGCCGAGCGCGGCGCCCCGTCGCTTTCCGGCCAACCGCTGGTGATCGACGTGCGTACCGCCGGCGAGTACCGTCAGAGCCATGCATCGGCGGCGATCAATATCCCTTACGAAGAAATCGCCGACCGCATCGCCGCGTTCGTGCCGGATCGCGACGCCCGGATCGTACTCTACTGCCGCAGCGGTCGCCGCTCTGGGATCGCCGAGCAAGCTCTGCGCCAACTGGGCTACCGCCAGGTCGAAAACCGGGGTGGGCTGCACGATATGCGGCGCGATGGTTATCGGATCGATTGAGTCTTCCTCGCAAAACAGTCTTCTCAATCCGCGTGAAAATTCCTGCCTTTTCAAAAGGCCGTCGCATTGGGCTACTCTGAAACCATCCCGTTGTAAGTTGACCGTCGCACCCTCCATCGATAAGGTCCAACCTAATTCATGACTTCCCATCCCACTTTATCCCCGGCGAATGTGGATCGTCCGGCGTCTGGCGAGCCGCCTTCGACAACCCACCGCTTCAGTGACCTCGAGATTGCCGCGGTGTATAAAGCCATCGCTCTGCGCCGCGACATCCGCCATTTCCGCCTCGGCCAAGTGCCGGAAGAACAACTCACCCGTCTGTTGGCGGCGGCTCATCAAGCGCCGAGCGTCGGGTTAATGCAGCCTTGGCGCTTTATCCGCATCACCGACCCCGCGCTGCGCCGGGCCATTCACGCGTTGGTCGAGGACGAGCGTCTCCGCACCGCGCGGGCGCTGAGCGAACGCGAGGAGGATTTCATGCGCCTCAAGGTCGAGGGTGTGTTGGAATGCGGCGAGCTGCTGGTGGCGGCGCTGATGGATGGGCGGGAACGACATATCTTCGGTCGCCGTACCCTGCCGGAAATGGACTTGGCCTCGGTGGCTTGCGCCATTCAAAATGTGTGGTTGGCGGCCCGCGCCGAAGGATTGGGCTTGGGTTGGGTGTCGCTGTTCGATCCTGAAGCTCTGGCTGACCTGCTGGGGATGCCGGTGGGCGCCCGACCGGTGGCGGTGCTGTGTCTGGGTCCGGTCGAGCGGTTTTACGACCGACCGATGCTGGAACTGGAAGGCTGGGCCGAACGCCAGCCTCTTCACGAACTGGTGGCGGAAAACCGCTGGCCGCGCTGAAGGCGGCCTTTGGCGCATGGTCGGTCTGGCTGATCCCCAGCGCCGCGCCGGTCATTGCGTGGGCTTGCCGTTGACGAATACAATTTCTCTACTAGGATTACGAACAATATTGCCTATGGGATGAGTATAGTCCCATTATTTTTACATTTTTCATAATAAAACCGCATCTGGAGCTTAGCGCACACCCATGTTCGCCATCGCCACCTTTTGCATCCTGTTTGGCATGTGGATCATCATGTCAGGCATGTTCGACCTGTTCCACCTCATCCTGGGCGTGTTGTCCAGCGGACTGGTCGCCTGGTTGTCCCACGATATCCTGTTTGTCGAACGCGACAAAAAACTGACCTCCCGTCTGGTCGAGGCCGGGCGCTTCTGTCTCTATACCGTCTGGCTCACCCGGGAAATCCTGGTCGCCAACATCCACGTTGCCGCTCTGGCCCTCTCTCCCCGGGCCATGCAGCGCATCGACCCACGCCTTTTTACCTTCCGCACCCGCCTCAAAACCGATTTCGCCCGTTTCGTCCTGG
>DAIRDI010000428.1:0-2613 GCA_036796235.1 Candidatus Competibacteraceae bacterium
GGCTTTCCGCGCCGGCCCCGACCGCCAGCGCCAGCGGAATCGCGCCGAGAATGGTGGCCAGCGTGGTCATCAGGATCGGCCGCAAGCGCAGGGTCGCCGCCTCCAGCACCGCCGCCCCCCGGTCTAGCCCCTTCAACCGAAGTTGATTGGCGAATTCGACGATCAAGATCCCGTTCTTGGTGACCAGGCCGATCAGCATCACCAACCCGATCTGACTGTAGACGTTCAAGGTCCCGCCGGTCAGGAACAACGCCAGCAGCGCCCCAGTCACCGCCAGCGGCACCGTCAGCATGATCACGAACGGCGACACGAAACTCTCGAACTGCGCCGACAGCACCAAATAGATAAAAATCAGCGCCAGCACGAAGGTCACGTACAGCGCCGCGCCGGATTCGCGAAATTCCCGCGACTGGCCGTCCAGCGCGGTCAGGGCGTTCTCGCCCAGCACCTCCCGGGCGGTCTGTTCCATGAAATCCAGCGCCTCGCCCAGGGTATGGCCGGGGGCGAGGTTGGCGGAGATGACCGCCGCGCGCATCCGATTGAACCGGTTCAACTCCTTGGGCGCGACCGTTTCCTGGATCTCGACCAGGTTCGCGAGTTGCACCAGTTGTCCGTTGCGGCCGCGCACGAAAATCGCGGTCAAATCGGTCGGCTGCTCGCGGTCCTGATCTTTCAACTGCACGATCACATCGTACTGCTCGCCCGACTGCTTGAAGCGGGTCACCTGCCGCCCGCCCAGCAGCGTTTCCAGCGTCCGGCCGATGTCCTCCACGTCGGCGCCCACGGCGGCGATCTTGTCGCGATTCAGGGTGACCGACAGTTGCGGCTTATTCAAACGCAGGTCGGTGTCCGCGTTGGTCATTCCGGGATACTGGCGGACCCGGTCCAGCACCTGATCCACCATGGTCTGCAACTCTTCATAACTGTTGGCCTGGATCACGAATTGCACCGCCGGATTGCGGAAACTCTGCCCCAGCGACGGCAGGTTGATCGGGAAGGCCAGTACGCCGGGCAGCTCGCGGAACATTTTCGGCGCCAGTTCGGCGGCGATGTCCTGCTGCTTGCGCTCGCGGGTTTCCCACGGTTGCAGCCGCACGAACGACAGCGCGCTGTTCACCGGATTAGGGCGCTCCAGACCCGGCGCCACCACCATGAAGTAGGTGGTCACTTCGGGGATGGCCTTATAGAGGTCTTCCAACTGTCGGGCGTAACCGTCGGTATAAGACAGAGTCGCCCCTTCCGGCGCCACCACCACACCGATGATCACCCCACGATCCTCCAGCGGCGACAATTCCGATTTCAGACCGGTAAACAGCCAGCCCGCACCGACCGCTGACGCGAAAAACAGCAGCACGACCAGCCAGCGCAGGTTCAGCGCGCCGTTCAGCAGCCAGCGGTAACCGTCGCTCATCCCCAGGAAAAAACGCTCGCTGAGATTAAACAAGGCATTGTGCCGGCGCTCGTGATGGAGCAGTTTCGAGCACATCATCGGGGTCAGGGTCAGCGCCGTGAAGCCGGACACCAGCACCGCCGCCGCCACGGTGAAAGCGAACTCGGTGAACAGTCGGCCGGTGTTGCCGGTCATGAACGCCAGCGGGGTGAACACCGCCACCAGGGTCAGGGTCATCGCCACCACCGCGAAGGCGATTTCCCGCGCGCCCCGCAACGCCGCCTTGAACGGAGGCATCCCGGCTTCGACGTGGCGATGGATGTTCTCCAGCACCACGATGGCGTCGTCCACCACCAGCCCGATCGCCAGCACCAGCCCGAGCAGGGTCAAGGTGTTGATCGTAAAGCCGAGGGCGGATAAAAAGATGAAGGAGCCGATCAACGATACCGGAATAGTCACCAGGGGGATCAGCGTTGCCCGCCAGTTGCGCAGGAACAGGAAAATGACCAGCGCCACCAGCGCCAGCGCTTCCAGCATGGTCATATAGACCGCCTTGATGGACTGCTCGATAAAGATCGATCGGTCAAAGCCGACCGTGATCTTCATGCCCTCCGGCAGGCTGGCTTCGATGTCGGGCAACAGCGCCCGCACCGCTTGCGCTACGCTCAGGGTATTGGCGGTGGACTGTTTGACCACGCCCAGGCCCACCGCCGGATTGCCGTTGACCCGCACCGCGTTGCGCTCGTCCGCCGCGCCGATCTCGGCGTAACCGATATCGCTCAAGCGGATCGGATAGCCCCCGGTTTCTCGCAGAATCAGGTTGTTGAATTCCTCCGGGGTCCGCAGATCCGATTCGGTCAGCACCGAAAACTCGCGCTGGCGCGATTCGATGCGCCCGGACGGCAACTCGATGTTCTGCCGGCTCAGAGCGGTTTCCACGTCGCGCGGGGTCAGGCCGTAGGCGGCCATCCGGTCGCGGTCCAGCCACAGGCGCATGGCGTAGCGCCGCTCGCCGCCGATGATGATGCTGGCCACGCCCGGCAGGGTCTGCAAGCGGTTGACGATGGTGCGGTCGGCGAAGTCGGTGATTTCCAGCGCGTTGTGCCGTTCGCTGGAAAAGGCCAGCCACAGGATGGCCTGAGCGTCGGCTTCCACCTTGGCCACCACCGGGTCCTGAACCTCGTCCGGCAACTGACCGCGCACCCGCGCCACCCGGTCGCGCA
>DAIRDI010000429.1:0-2611 GCA_036796235.1 Candidatus Competibacteraceae bacterium
TCTCCAGACTGGTCGAACGTCGGCGAGGGTAAGCGTGCGTTGGCGTAATGACGCATGATTTTCTGCAATCCCCGTCCCAACTTATCCACCAGACCATAGTCCTTGAGCATTTGCGCGATGAGGGGATTGCGATAATAGGAGACGCCGGCGAGGGCTCGCGTCAGATTTAACGTGTTGGGTAGTCGTCCTGGAGAAAATACTTCCAAGCGATCCACAAATAAATTCAGTCGGATGCGCTGGCCGAATATCGACCAGTCGCGATGGGCAAAAGCGTTGGCTAACAATTCGCGCACGACGAACGGTTCGTAGTCGGGAATATCGCGGCGCCGCGTTTCATCCTCGTTAAAGACCGGGCGAATCCGGCTGTTTCTCCGCACGAAAGCTTCACCCGCCTGGATACATTCCGGGAGAGTCTCCAGTACGGTCGCCGTGTCGGTTAATGACGAAACGACGTCGACGCCATCAAAAGCATTAAGTTCCAAACCGGCTTGGGGCAGCCACCGAACCGGCTGTCGCCCAAAAAACAGGTTACCAACTACTGTCATCCGCTGTCGCTCATCCAGAAGTTGCAGGTTGTAGCAAAGTTGAGCTATCTCATCATCATCACAGTCGATTTTTCTATAGTCGCGGCAGTACTGCCTGACTTTAAGCAGGTCGAGATCATCGATTCCATTTCCCGCCAATACCGATGCTTCAAAATGGAACTGCGCGCCATCCTGCAACAGACGGACTAATTCTTCCTGCGTCGGCTCGATGGCCGAGGTTCCGGCGCGGATATAATAACGATTGCTGGACTTGACTTTATAAGGTTTCGCCTTGCCCTGCTCCACCGTAACGATCAAGATATGGCGGTCGCCATGGCGGACGGCCGCCAAGTCCGGGATGAGCGGCGGTATGATGTTATTACGGCAAATATGAATGATCCGCTCGATCATTTTAGACGGTTCATCAATACCCGACGGCGTCCCATCATCTTCAACGCCTACCAGGATTTGTCCGCCGCGCATATTGGCGAACGCGACAATTTCCTTGGCCAGACTCTCATTATGGAAAGCGCTGGACTTGAACTCAACGTGCGAGCTTTCTCCAGATTCAATCAAGCTCTGAATAGGTGCTAAATCCATAGGAACAGGCCCACTATGACGTTTCAAACGGGCGGGAGAGCATTTCACCACGTTCGGTTTGACGAAACGGGTCGACCGGGCCGCCGAGAACAGCGAAGCAGGCGAAGCCGGTCGCGTCACCGCATTTCCGCAATATAACAGAAAGTTTTTATTATGTTTTTATCCTGTCGCCAGATAATTCAGAACTCAAGCAGCCTGTGCTCTCCCTCATAAGCGGTTTATTACAGCCTTTTGGCCCATCGTCCTCCGTGGCGACCAGCGTCCGGAGCCATTCCTCGGCCGGTTCCGGGCGGCCGTAGAGGTAGCCCTGGTAGAAAGCGCAGTGGCGGGCCTGGAGAAAAGCCGCCTGTTCGGCGGTTTCCAATCCCTCGGCCACCACGGCGAGCGCGAAGCGCCGCGCCACCGCGAGAATGACTTCCACCAGCGCGGCGTCGTTGAGGTCGTGGGGCGCATCCTGGACGAAGTTTTTATCGATCTTCAGTTCGTCGATCGGCAGGCGCTTGAGGTAGGCCAGCGATGAGTAGCCGGTGCCGAAGTCATCGATGGATAACTGGACGCCCAAGGTTTTAAGCTCGGCCATCTTGACGATGGCGCCGTCGAGGTCGTCGATCACCAGTCCCTCGGTGATTTCCAGAGTGAGGTGGCCAGGGTCGGCGCCGGTGGCGGCCAACACCTGCCGGACCTGGGCGACGAAATCCGGCTGGCGGAACTGGCGTGGACTGACGTTGGCCGCCAGGCGCAGCGGCTGGCCGACGGCCGCCAGCCGAGCGAGGTAGCGACAGACCCTCTCCAGCACCCAGGCGCCGATGGGCACGATCAGACCGGTCTCTTCCGCCACCGGAATGAAGGCGAACGGTGGGATCAGGCCCTTCTCGGGGTGTTGCCAGCGGATCAGGGCCTCGGCGCCGACCACCTGGCCGTCCCGGTCCACTTGGGGTTGCAGGTACAGGCACAGCTCGTCGCGACTCAGGGCCAGGCGTAGTTCGCTCTCCAACAGGAAGCGGGCTTCGACTTCGGCTTGCATGGCGACCTCGAAGAAGCGCACGGTGTTGCGCCCGGCCGCCTTGGCCCGGTGCAGGGCGGTGTCGGCTTGCTTGAGAATATCCCCGGCTGCTTCCCCGTCTTTGGGAAACAGGGTGACGCCGATGCTGACCCCGAGCGTGCAATCCCCATCCTCCAGCGCGAACGGGGTATTGAGCGCGGCGTGCAGTTTGTCGGCCACCCCGCGCGCCCGACGCGCGGCCAGCTCCTCATCGTCGGCCAAGTGCGTCAAAAGCACCGCGAATTCGTCGCCGCCGAGGTGGGCCACCGCGTCTTCTTCCCGCAGAGTGGCGGTCAGACGCGCCGCGACCTCCTGAAGCAGGCGATCGCCCGCCGCATGGCCACGGGCATCGTTCACCTTTTTGAAATCATCCAGATCCACCAACACCGCCGCGCCGTGGTAACCGTCGCGGCGGGCCGTGGCTTGCGCGCCGGCCATCCGATCC
>DAIRDI010000430.1:0-2610 GCA_036796235.1 Candidatus Competibacteraceae bacterium
CGGCTGCATCCGATCGAGTTGGCGGCGATCCAGTCGTTCCGCGAGAACACCATGATCTTTTACCGCGATCCGGGCTTTTTGCGCGCGCCCGTCCAGGGCGTGAGCGGTTCGATACAGTTCCAGCCAGCCCTCTTCGCGCACCAGATGCGCCGCGCCCGCCGCCGCAATCATGGGCGCATGTTCCTGGGTGGATAAAGCGATCAGGGAGGCGTACTCGGGCACGATTTTCTCGTAGCGTCCCGGAAAAGAGTTCCACCAATAGCTGAATAACGGACCGGCGGCCGCCACCATATCCGCGAGGCGATAGCGGATATCGATGCCGCGGTTGGGCAAAACCCGCAGCAGGGTTTTCAGATCGTGGGGAAAGGGGTAGGGGTAGATGGCTTCGCGCTGGATAATCCCCGCATTGCCAAAAGAGGTTTCCTGCCCTGGAGACCGGCGGTCGATGAGTAACACCGGGCGGCCACGCTGCGCCAAGTGATAAGCGATGCTCACTCCAACCATGCCGGCGCCGAGGACGATGGTTTCCATCGATTTTCTCCCACACGGAAATCGTACCGACCACGCGAGGCTAGCCCGTGGTCGATTGGCTCGGGACCGGCGACAGGGCGTCCTCACTCACCTCGTCGGTCCACACCGTAAAGCGTTCCAAGCGGCTCGGGCCGAAGGAGGTCAGGAGCGCTACGTCGGCGGCGTCGTGGCCATACGCCATCAAGATCCGGCCGATGCGCGGTATGTTGTTCCGCGGGTCGAAGGTGTACCAGCGTCCTCCCAGGTACGCCTCAAACCAGGCGCTGAAATCCATCGGCCCCGTGACCGGAACCCCGATATCGCCGAGGTACCCAGTGCAGTACCGGGCCGGGATATTCAAGCAGCGGCAGAACGTGATCGCCAGGTGGGTATAGTCGCGGCAGACGCCTACCTTCTCCTGGTAAGTCTCGTAAGCGGTGCGGGTCTTGCGGGCTTGCAAGTAATCGAAATGGATATGCTGGTGTACGAAGTCGCAGATCGCCCGCACGCGCGCCCAGCCTTTCGGCACGCTACCGAACAACTGCCAGGCCAGATCCACCATTCGGTCCACTTCGCAGTAACGACTCGGCATCAGAAACGTGAGCGTCGCATCTGGTAAGTCATGGATTTCATGCTGGGCGGCGGCGGTATGCTGATGGTCCGGCTGGCCGCTGTCCTCGACCACCACGTCATTCCAGAATCGGATCGGTCCGGCGGGCGCGAGCAGGCGACCGCATCGGTTGCCGTACGCGTCGATGTATTCGCTGACCCGCACCGCCGGTTCGACCAGCAGATAGTCACCCCGACGGATCGCCGGGCGGTGGGAAGGATGAAGGTAAAGCATCGCGACGATCGGCGTCGGTCCCGGATGCTCGAAAATGATGTCGTACCCAGCCCGGATGAGCATCGGAATTCTTTCCTGTTGAGGTGTGGACATGTAGTGGAGGTAGGACCGATCGCATCGGCTCTGGAGGAGGGCATGATACGGGTTCAGTGAAGCGATTGCGAACGACGGCGCCGCACATGAGGAGCGCCGTGCGGCGCTCCGGGCGGTGAGGGGTGAGGAGGGAATGGCGAGCGGTCAGGAAGCGACGCGCAAACGAGCTTTTCTTGCCGGACGGATAGCGCTGCTCTGGAGGCAAGGTCGTCGGATCGTGGTAATATCGCCGCTGTTATACCGCAGGCTTCTCCTGAATAAACAGCGTGACAATGGAGTGAGTCCGATGTTCGAGACCTCTCATCGCGAAAACCGCGTCGTGGCCGTTTCCGTCGAGCGATTGTACGAAGTGGTCGCTGACGTGGAGCGCTATCCGGAATTTTTGCCGTTGATGCGGCAGGCGACGGTCGTTCGGCGTAGCGCCCGCTCTTACGAAACCGAGCAAGTCCTGACCCTGGGTCTGCTGGTCTATCGCTGGCGCACGCACACGGAGTTGGACCCCCCGCGTTCCATCCTCGTCACAACGGCGGACCCGAACTTCCATCACTTGCTGATCCGCTGGTCCTTCACTCCCGAATCTGACGGGCGATGCCAGGTCGGTTTTGAGCTCGAGTGCGCGGTGCGCTGGTTTTGGTTCAAACCGCTGGGCGACGCGTTGGCGGCGCAGATGGCTTTAACGACAGTTGACGCCTTTGTGGCCCGGGCTCGTGGTTTGGAAACGGGTGATCAAGCCTTGATGATTCCTCCGAACGCGGGTGTCACGACCTCGTTCTGATCGGTTTTTATTCCCATCCTATCGACTTTGTCGATCTCTGGGCGCCCGCCTCCCTGGCAAACAGCGTCCGGTATTGCAACAAGGCGCCGAGCGCGTGCTGCACGTAGTCGATGCGCACCACCTCATCCCCGGCGCGCGCTGTCTTGCCTTCTCCGCCCGGCGCCACGCGCGGCCAGCCCCCAAGCAACGGTCCGCTTTGAATCTGGGCGCGCAGCAGGAATCCCACGCCGCGCCGCGCGGCTATGGCGACGCGCGCGCGCAGACCATCGTCCTGTTGCGGTAAAAAGGTCAGTGCCGCCAACAGACCCTCCAGCCGGGTGGCGGTGGGGGTCGGTCGGCCGTCCGGGGTGAAAGCCCCGTCGAGTCGGGAAGCGCCAGACACCTGGTC
>DAIRDI010000431.1:0-2602 GCA_036796235.1 Candidatus Competibacteraceae bacterium
TCCGCCGTGCTGGCGTCCTCGGCGCTGGCGGCCCAACCCGAGGAGCAATTGCCCGCCGCATCCCGTCACCTTCAAGACGCTCTGCAACTGGTGCATTGTCTGCGGCAGGACGAGTCCGAGGCCAACGCCTGACGCCCCACCGCGCCGCGCCGATCTCCGCGCGGCGCGGTGGAATGTTTTAGAACCCATATGAAAAATAACCCATTGATTGTAGGAGCGAGCTTGCTCGCGATAGGAGGGTCAGCAATCGCGGCCAAGGCCGCTCCTACCTATAAAACATTGATTTATAGATATTAATTTTTCGTATAGGCGCTTAGCCGGAGCCGTGCGCCAGCTTCAAGCCAACGATGCCGGCCACGATCAGCCCCACGGAAACCAGCCGCAACGCGTTGGCGGAATCGCCGTAGAACAGGATGCCCACTATGAAAGTGCCCGCCGCGCCGATACCGGTCCAGACCGCATAGGCCGTGCCGATGGGGATGGTTTTCTGGGCGAGCCAGAGCAGCGTCCCACTGGCGGCCATGCACACCACGGCCACGGCCAACCCCAGCCCCAGCCGGCCCGGCGTTTGCGACAGCTTCAGGCCAACCGGCCAACCGATTTCAAAAAATCCCGCCGCGATTAAGTACACCCAGGGCATCGTCATGGCATTCCTCAAAGCCAGCAATTGTGTGGATTGGCGCGCATGGCCCTCGCCGCACCGTGAAGAGGCTACACTTTATGGGTAAAACAATCCCGCGCGCCCTTCATGGAGCTTCTCGGAATGCGCCCCTCGCTCTGTTACCAGCATACCCAGTTCGGCACCGTCGTGGTGGTGGTCCTGCTGCTGGCGACGTTGGCCGCCGCCGGCGCGGAGGCCATGACTGAATCGACGGCGCTGGCGGTGATCGGACCGGCGTTAATGGGGGTGTTTCTGGCGCTGTTCCATGCGTTGACGGTTGAGATCGACGCGACGCACCTGACGTTTCGCTTTGGCATCGGATTGATCCGCAAGCGCATTCCCCTGGCGCAGATCGTGGAGGCCCGACCGGTTCACACCACTTGGCGGGATGGCTGGGGTATCCACCATACCCCGCGCGGCTGGCTGTACACCGTGTCGGGTTGGGAGGCGGTGGAGATCACCTTGGTTTCCGGCAAGCGCCTGCGGCTGGGCACCGACGAACCCCATAGGTTGACGCAGGCGATTCTGGCGGCCAAGACCAGTGGGTAACCCCAGCCGCCGAGTTTGACGGCCGCCCTTCAGTCTCACGTTCCCGGAGGTTCGGGGACGCCTGTACGATGAGGTAAACAGCAACATGCAACCGCAGATCATTCCTGAAACCAGCTATCTGATGCGCATGGCGGACGGGACCATCAAGCAGGTCAACCCGCTGACGGGCACGGAAGTGTGGACCGTGCCCGGCCGGGCCAACCGGCCGCTGGCGGTGGACTCGCGCCCCCCCGCGCCCCTCGATCCGGCCCGGCATGAAGCGTACTGCGCGTTTTGCGCCCGGCGTTACCTGGAAACGCCGCCCGAGAAGGCGCGCCTGGTGCGGACCGGTCACGGCTTCACCACGCTGCGCCATCTCCACGCCGATGCGCTGTTCGAAACGGTGGCCGAATTTCGCCGCATCCCCAACCTGTTCGAGATCGTCTCCTTCGACTACTGGCAAAAAAACTTCAGCTATCGGTTGCCGGACGCCCTCGAGCTGCACAAGCAAAACTATCTGGCCTCGGAAGCCGGTCGCGAGCATGTGTTTCAGGTGGTGGAGCAACGTTTGAAGGCGTCCGGCATGGACGAGAACACTCGGGAACGGCTGTCTCCGGAGGAACGGCTGCAAGCGGCCAATGCGTTCTTCGGCGGCGGCCACGAAGTGATCGTCGCCCGACGTCATTTCATCGACGGCGCCACCCACGACGATCAGTTGGCCTCCTCCGGGACCCTGACCCCGGACGAGCACTATCAGTATCTGCGCTTCACCATCGACGCCATGCGCGACCTGTACATCAACAACCGCTACGTGCGCTACGTGGCGGTCTTTCAAAACTGGCTGAAGCCGGCCGGCGCGTCGTTCGACCACTTGCACAAGCAGTTGGTGGCCATCGACGAACGCGGGGTCCAGAACGAGATGGAGCTGCAGCGGGTGCGGGCCAATCCCAACCTCTACAACGAAGCCGCCGTCAACTTCGCCGCCTATCACAACCTGGTGGTGGCCGAAAACGAGCACGCCATCGCCTATGCCGGTTTCGGCCATCGCTATCCCACGCTGGAGATTTTCTCCAAGAGCGAGCGCAGCCAGCCGTGGAACCACACGCCGGACGAACTGCGGGGCATGTCCGATCTGATCCATGCCTGCCACGCCGCCACCGGCTCCGAGGTGCCCTGCAACGAGGAGTGGTATTACAAGCCGCCCGACGTGGATGTACCCATGCCGTGGCGGGTGCTGCTCAAATGGCGGGTATCGACCCCGGCCGGGTTCGAGGGCGGCACCAAGATCTACGTCAACACCATCGATCCGGAGAGCCTGCGGGACCGGGTGGTGCCGCGGCTGTTCCAGCTCAAGAATGAGGGGCGGATCGCGCCGATGAAGATCGCTTTCGAGTGCGCCTGCGTGCCCAACTG
>DAIRDI010000432.1:0-2602 GCA_036796235.1 Candidatus Competibacteraceae bacterium
AACGAGGCCGCCGCCTACGTCGCCTATCGGGTCAACGAAGTTTGCACCATCTATCCCATTACCCCGTCCTCGACCATGGCCGAACTGGCCGACCAATGGTCCTCGGAAGGCGTCAAGAACATCTGGGGTAGCGTGCCCATGGTGATGGAAATGCAAAGCGAGGGCGGCGCGGCTGGCGCGGCGCACGGCGCGTTGCAAACCGGGGCACTGACCACCACCTTCACCGCGTCGCAGGGGCTCATGTTGATGATCCCCAACATGTATAAGATCGCCGGCGAACTCACCTCGGCGGTGTTCCATGTCGCCGCCCGTTCGCTGGCGACCCAGGGCCTGTCGATCTTCGGCGACCATCAGGACGTGATGGCGATCCGCCCCACCGGCTTCTGCCTGCTGGCGTCCGGCTCGGTGCAGGAAGCGCACGACATGGCGCTGATCGCTCAGGCGGCCACGCTGGAGGCGCGGGTGCCCTTCATCCATTTCTTCGACGGCTTCCGCACCTCGCACGAGGTCAACAAGCTCACCCTGCTGACCGATGACGAAATCCGGGCCATGATCGACGACGATCTGGTGCTGGCGCATCGCGCCCGGGCGCTGAATCCGGATCGGCCGTTCATCCGCGGCACGGCGCAGAATCCCGACGTTTATTTCCAGAGTCGCGAGACGGTCAATCCGTTCTACGCCAAGGTGCCGGACATCGTTCAGTCCGCCATGAACAAGTTCGCCGACCTGACCGGCCGTCGCTACCATCTGTTCGACTACTTTGGCCACCCGAACGCCGAACGGGTCATCGTGCTGATGGGGTCCGGCGCCGAAACCGCCCGCGATACCGCCGAATATCTGAGCGCGCGCGGCGAGCGGGTGGGTGTGATCCAGGTCCGCCTGTTCCTGCCGCTGTCGGCTCCCCACTTCCTGGCGAAGTTGCCAGCCAGCGTCAAATCCATCGCCGTACTCGATCGCACCAAGGAGCCGGGCGCCACCGGCGAGCCGATGTATTTGGAGATCGTCAGCCTGCTGGTGGAGGCCCAGATCGCTGGCGACCTCCCGACCGCGGTCCTGCCGCGGGTGATCGGTGGCCGCTATGGACTGTCGTCCAAGGAATTCACCCCGGCGATGTGCAAGGCGGTGTTCGACGAGCTGAGCAAGGACCGGCCCAAGAACCATTTCACCGTCGGTATCAACGACGATGTCACCCACAGCAGTCTGGACGTGGACCCGCACTTCATTATCGAATCCGATAAAGCGGTGCGGGCGATGTTCTTCGGGTTGGGCGCGGACGGCACGGTCGGCGCCAACAAGAACTCAATCAAGATCATCGGCGACGATCCCGAGTTTTACGCCCAGGGCTATTTCGTCTACGACTCCAAGAAATCCGGCTCGCAGACGGTCTCGCACTTGCGCTTCGGACCCGACCCGATTCGCGCGCCGTATCTGGTGCAATCGGCCAACTTTATCGGCTGCCACCAGTTCAACTTCCTCAACCGGGGCGATGTCCTCAAACACGCCGCCTCGGGCGCCGTGTTGCTGTTGAACACCAGCCCGCACGAGCCTGAGGAAAGCTGGGACCGGATTCCGCGGCCGGTGCAGGAGGAAATTATCACCAAGCAGTTGAAGGTCTACGGCATCAATGCCGAGAAGGTGGCCCGCGACAACGGCATGGGCACGCGCATCAACACCATCATGCAGACTTGTTTCTTCGCCATTTCTGGCGTACTACCGCGCGATAAAGCGATTGAAAAGATCAAGTATTCGATCAAAAAGAGCTATATGCGCAAGGGCGAGGAAGTGGTGCGCAAGAACTTCGAGGCGGTGGACAACACCCTGGCCAACCTGCGCGAGATGGCGGTGCCGGCGCGGGCCACCAGCACCATCGAACTGCCGCCGACCGTGTCCGCCGACGCGCCGGAGTTCGTGCGCAACGTGACGGCGATGATGATGGCCGGGCGCGGCGACGAACTGCCGGTCAGCGCTCTGCCGGTGGATGGCACCTATCCCAGCGCCACCACCCAGTGGGAAAAGCGCAACATCTCCAACTTCGTGCCGATCTGGGAGCCCGATATCTGCATCCAGTGCGGCAATTGCAGCATGGTCTGTCCGCACGGGGTGATTCGGTCCAAGTTCTACAACGAGGCCAGTCTGGAAGGGGCGCCGAAGGCCTTCAAGACCGCGCCGATCGACGCTCGCGGCTTCCCGGAGATCCGTTACACCCTGCAAGTCTATCTGGAAGACTGCACGGGCTGCGGGCTGTGCGTGGAGGTTTGTCCGGCCAAGAGCAAGGAGCAGGTCGGCCACAAGGCGATCAACATGGCGCTCAAGGAGCCGGTGGAGGAGAACGAGAAAGCCAATATTGGCTTCTTCGAGACCCTGCCCGAAGTGGATCGCGGCCGAGTGGATTTTTCCACCGTGCGGGGGGTGCAGTTCCTGCCGCCGCTGTTCGAGTTCTCCGGCGCCTGCGCCGGCTGCGGCGAGACGCCCTACGTCAAGCTGCTGTCGCAGTTGTTCGGCGACCGGCTGCTGGTGGCCAACGCGACCGGCTGTTCCTCCATCTATGGCGGCAACCTGCCGACCACGCCGTGGTCGGTCAACAGCGAAGGGCGCGGGCCGG
>DAIRDI010000433.1:0-2596 GCA_036796235.1 Candidatus Competibacteraceae bacterium
GTCGTCGCCATGGCGTGCAACCGCAATTTTCAACGGCTGGGGGACCTGGCGGCGGGCACCGTGGTCATCTATCGCGAGCCGTCCGGTAAAGCTCCGGCGCTGCCGCCTGGCCCGGCGCTGCCGCCCGCCGTCCCCTTGAGTCCGGTCGAGCGGCAACTGTTGATCGACTTCGCCGAACGCGGCGCGGCCCTGAATCCCGAACGGCAGGCGGAACTGGCCGAGTTGTTGACCGGATTGACGGGACTCAGCGGGCCGGACGGCGTCGAACAATTGCGCGCCCATGCCCGCTGGCTGTTGGGAGAACCCCCATGAAACAGCGCCGTTTCGAACAGAATCACGCCGCCGAATGGCGAGCCTTCGCCGCGACGCTGGACCGGCTGGAACGCCGCAAGAACGCCGGGTCCGCCGCCCCGTTGCCGGTCGCCGAACTGCCGGCCGCCTATCGCCGACTCTGTCAACAACTGGCCATCGCCCGGGCGCGCTATTACGGCGGCGCGCTGCTGGACCGGCTGAACCCCCTGGCGCTGCGCGCCTACCAGCACCTCTATCGCGCCCCCCGGCGGCGCTGGCCGGTCGTGCTGGATTTCCTGACCGGCGATTTTCCGCGCCGGGTGCGGGCCGAAGCCCGGCTGTTCTGGCTATGCGCGACACTGTTTTACCTGCCCTTGCTGGGCATGGGGGTCGCGGTCCATCAGACCCCGGAATTGATTTACAGCCTGCTGTCGCCCGAGGCGGTCGTCGATCTCGAAGCGATGTACGCGCCCGGCCAGCGCACGGACGCCCGCGACGCCGGCGACAACCTGGCGATGTTCGGCTTTTACATTTACAACAACATCAGCATCGCCTTCCGAACCTTCGCCGGGGGTGTACTGCTCGGCGTCGGCTCCGCGTTCGTGCTGTTGTTCAACGGGTTGTTCATCGGCGCCATCACCGGCTATCTCACCGCCCAAGGTTATGCCGAAACGTTTTACACCTTCGTCGCCGGCCACGGACCGTTCGAACTGACCGGCATCGTGCTGGCGGGCGTCGCCGGCCTCAAAATGGGCTGGGCGGTCGCGGCGCCGGGCCGGCTGAGCCGCCTGGAAGCCCTGCGCCAGGCAGCGGCCGGCGGGATACGCATCATCCTCGGAGTCATCGCGCTGCTGGTGCTGGCAGCGTTCGTTGAAGCGTTTTGGTCCGGCAACCGCGCGGTTCCCGCCGCGATTAAATACGCGGTGGGCGCGGCGGGCTGGGTACTGGTGATTCTCTATCTCACCCGGGCGGGCCGACGTGCAACTTGACGCCGTCGCCGTCGAATTGCGCCCGCGCAACGCCTGGGAGGCCAGCGACCTCGGCGCGACCATGGTCCGCCACTGGTTCTGGCCCGTCTACGGGGCCTGGTTTGCGACAGCGCTGCCGGCATTTCTACTGCTGCACCTCTTATGCTGGGGAAACTGGTGGCTGGTTCCTTGGCTGTTGTGGTGGCTCAAGCCCATCCTGGACCGAGCGCCGCTGTACGTGCTCGGCCGCGCCCTGTTCGGCGCGATGCCGGATCGACGACAGTTCTGGCGGGATTTGCCGGGCCTGCTGCGGCGTCAGGCGCTGGCCGCCCTGACCGTGCGTCGCCTCGACCCCGCCCGTTCCTTCCATCTGCCGGTATCGCAACTGGAAGGATTATCCGGCAAAGTCCGCCGCCAGCGGTTGCGCGATCTGCGCCAGCCGGGCCGGGGGCCGGCGGTATGGCTGACCGTGGTGTGCCTGCATCTGGAAATCGCCCTGGATTTGGCCCTGATCGCGCTGATCTGGATGTTGATTCCCGATTTCGTGGCGCTGGAATTTCTCGATCTATTCGACGACAGCGGTCCGGGCGGACAATTGTGGTTGAACCTGGTGGGATTTATCGGCTTGACGCTGGTCGAGCCGTTTTACGTCGCCGCTGGTTTCGCGTTGTATCTCAACCGGCGCACCTGGCTGGAAGCGTGGGATCTGGAAATCGGCTTCCGCCGGCTGGCGGCCCGCCTGGCGACGCTCGCGCGGACCACGCCGCTGATGCTGGCGGGACTGGTCCTGGGCGCGAGCCTGGCCGCTTTACCGATCGCTGGATCGGCCACCGAATCCACCGCCGCCGAAACCCCGGCGCCGGTCATCCACCCGCTTTGCGAGGCGCGGCGCGCGCGCGCGGCGGAATTGGCGGAGGCCGACGGTCCGGTCAAGCGGGAGTTGGCTGAGTTATTGCGGGAACCGGAACTGCAAATCTGCGCGGTTCGGGACCGCTGGCATTTCCGGGAAGACGGTTGGTCCAAAGAGTTGGCGGCGCCTTCCCCACATCCTGGGCGGGGATGGTGGTTCGCCACGGTGGTGGAGTATCTATTGTGGTTCACCACCGGCGTCTGCCTGGCCATGGCTGGGTGGTGGTTGTGGCGTCGAGCGCCCCATCGGTTCGCGTCCGACCGCCGCCGAGCCGCCCTCGCATCTTCGCCTCCACTCACCCGAGGCCACGACGACATCGCCGCGTCCCCGGACGCCGAACTCGGCGCCGCCGCCTGGCGCCTTTGGACCACCGGCCAGACTCGCGAAGCCCTGCGCCTGCTCTACCAAGGCAGTCTGGCCGGACTGA
>DAIRDI010000434.1:0-2595 GCA_036796235.1 Candidatus Competibacteraceae bacterium
TCCTATGGAAGCCAACCTGTTGATTATGATTGTCAGAACTGTCCGAAGTATTGCTAACTAAATTCGTTTCCAACCAATGGCTCGAACACAATAAGACCATCTACCCAGTCCCAACGACAGGAGGCCACATCATGAGCTACACCACCGAGTCCATCCGTAATATCGCTCTCGTCGGGCATGGCGCGGCTGGAAAAACCACCCTGGTGGAATCCATCCTGCACCATGCCGGCAAGCTCCCCGTCCCCGGCGCCGTGGAAAAGGGCAATACGGTCTGCGACTTCGATCCCCAGGAAAAAGCGCACCAGCATTCGCTGGACTCCGCCCTGGTGAATTTCGACTACCACGACACCCATATCAACCTGATCGATACCCCCGGGTTTCCGGACTTTCTCGGCCAAGCCATCGCCGTGCTGCCGGCGGTGGAAACGGTGGCGGTGGTGATCAATGCCCAAACCGGCATGGAAGCCGTCACCCAGCGGATGATGGAACGCGCCGCCGAACGGCGGCAATGCCGGATGATTATCGTCAACAAGATCGATGCCGAAAACATCGACTTGCCCGGACTGCTGGATCAGATTCAGGACAGTTTCGGCCGAGAATGCCTGCCGATCAATTTGCCGGCCAACAACGCCGCCAGCATCGTGGACTGTTTCTTCAATCCCGCCGGGGATAGCGACTTTTCCAGCGTCGCCGCCACCCATTCCGCCCTGATCGATCAAGTTGTGGAAATGGATGAGGACTTGATGGCCCTCTACCTCGAGCAGGGCGAGGATCTACAACCGGACCAACTGCATGCTCCGTTCGAGAACGCGCTGCGGGAAGGCCATCTGATTCCGATCTGCTTCGTCTCGGCCCGCACCGGCGCCGGCGTTAAGGAACTGCTGGAGATTATGGTCCGGCTGCTGCCCAATCCGACCGAGGGCAACCCCGAACCGCTTTTGAAGGGCCAGGGGGAAGCGCCCGCGGCTCTCAGTGCTGTTCCCGATCCGCAACAGCACGCGGTGGCGCATGTGTTCAAGGTGCTGATCGATCCCTTCATCGGCAAGTTGGGCATCTTCCGCATCCATCAGGGGACCATTGCCAAGGACAGCCAATTGTTCATCGGCGAGGGGCGAAAGCCGTTCAAGGTCGGGCACCTGTTTCATATCCATGGTAAGGAACACCCAGAAATCGCGGTCGGCATTCCCGGCGACCTTTGCGCGGTGGCCAAGGTGGACGACATCCATCGCGATGTGATGTTGCACGACTCCCATGATGAAGATGAGATTCACCTGCGGCCACTCCGCTTCCCCACTCCGCTGTTCGGCCTGGCCATCCGCGCCGCCACCCGCGGCGACGAGCAGAAGCTGTCCGATACCGTACACAAACTGTTGGAGGAAGACCCCTGTCTGGCGCTGGAGCACAACACGCACACCAAGGAAACCGTACTGCGCGGCCTGAGCGATCTACACCTGCGCATCACCCTGGAAAAAATGCAGCAGCGCTACAACCTGCAAGTCGAAACCAAACCACCCAAAATCGCCTACAAGGAAACCATCAGCCAAGCCGCCGACGGTCACCACCGCCACAAAAAGCAAACCGGCGGCGCCGGGCAGTTTGGGGAAGTGTTCCTGCGCGTCGAACCCCTGCCGCGCGACGCCGGCTTCGAGTTCGCCAGCGAAGTGGTGGGCGGGGCCATTCCCACCTCGCTCCTGCCAGCGGTGGAAAAGGGCATCCGCGAGGCGTTGCAGGAAGGGGTGGTCGCCGGTTATCCGCTGCAAGACGTCCGCGCCGTCGCCACCGATGGCAAATACCATCCGGTCGATTCCAAGGAAATCGCCTTTGTCACGGCGGGCCGCGAGGCTTTCCTGGATGCGGTCGCCAAGGCCAAACCGCTGGTCCTGGAACCGATCATCAATCTGGAAGTGCGGGCGCCCGCCGACTGCGTGGGTTCGATCACCGGCGATCTGTCCAGCCGACGCGGTCGCATCGCCGGTACCGACGCCGGCCCGCGCGGGTTGACGATCATCAACGCCCAGGTTCCGCTGGCGGAACTGGAGGGCTATGAGTCGCAGTTGAAGTCCATGACCGGCGGTCATGGCTCCTACAACATCGAACTGAGCCACTACGACCCGGTGCCTGGCGACCTCCAGCAGAAGCTACATGCCGCGTATCGGCAGCCGCAGGAAGCTTGAGACAGTCCGCGCTGGCCGGTTTTCCAGCCGGCTTGCGCTATCCTGATATCCTTGCACTGGACTTGGTTACAAAATTTGTATAAATAATCGACGCGTATTGCTTGACGTCGGGGTCATTATTTTGTATATATTCATTAAAAGTTGTACAACGCCTTTCAGTACAGTCGCCATCATGAGGTGAGTCATGCGCAACACGATCCGCACCATCCGGAGCCTCGGCATTTACTTGCTACCTGCCTCATCGCTCGCGGTCGCCGGCGCCCTGCTACTAGGCTTTTTGTACTACCCCGCGCCGGTCTCGGTCGCCACCCCTCAACCCCAGCCCGTCGCCACGCTAGAGCCGCAAGACTTGCAGACTCGCGCCGACGGCCTATTCGCGGCGCTGTTGGCCGATGCCTTGCGTCAACTCCAGGCGGAACAG
>DAIRDI010000435.1:0-2593 GCA_036796235.1 Candidatus Competibacteraceae bacterium
TCCACCACCCACTGGGTCAGGGCTTCCAGTTCGGCGTCGGAATCGTTCTCACCGGGGATCAGCAAGGTGGTGATCTCGAACCAGACCTGGGTTTCGTGCTTCAGATATAGCAGGGTATCCAACACCGGTTGCAGGTGGCCGCCGCAAATCTTCCAGTAGAAATCCTCGGTGAACGCCTTGAGGTCCACGTTGGCGGCGTCCATGTACTTGAAGAACTCCCGGCGCGGCTCGTCGCAGATGTAGCCGGCGGTGACCGCCACCGAGCGGATGCCGTATTCCCGGCAGGCGACCGCCACGTCGATGGCGTACTCCATGAAGATCACCGGATCGTTGTAGGTATAGGCGATGCTGCGACACCCCAGTTGATGGGCGACCCGCGCCAGCTTGTCCGGCGAGGCGGCGTCGGCCAGGGTGTCCATCTCGCGGGATTTGCTCATGTCCCAATTCTGGCAGAATTTGCAGGCCAGGTTGCAACCGGCGGTGCCGAACGACAGCACCGAGGTGCCGGGCAGGAAATGATTGAGCGGTTTCTTCTCGATCGGATCGATGCAAAAGCCGCTGGACCGGCCGTAGCTGGTCAGCACAATGCGGTCGCCGTGGCGGCCGCGCACGAAGCACAGGCCCTGCTGACCCTCATGGAGCTTGCAGAAGCGCGGGCAGACATCGCACTGGACGCGCCCATCGGCGAGGGTGTGCCAGTACTGGGTGGGGAAAAAATCGGTGGTTAAGGCATTCATCATGGCCTCCTCAATGCAAGGCTCTCATCGTTTTTCGGCCAGCGTCGCCGCCAGCAACCGGAATCTTTATGGTGGCATTTGCCGCTTTTCAGGCGTATTTTGACCTATACTCCAATTTGTTAGTGTTGGCAAACGAATCGGGAGGGCGCGTCATGCAGACCATACGTACCCCCGCCGTGGCGGGGCTGTTCTACCCGGCGAACGCCGGGGAACTGCGGGCTCAAGTCCGGCAATTTCTGGAACGGGTCGAGCTGCCGGCGGAACCCGCGCCCAAGGCGATCATCGTTCCGCACGCCGGTTACATCTATTCCGGACCTGTCGCCGCCTCGGCCTACGCACGGCTGCGCGCGGCGCGCGACGCCATCACTCGGGTGGTGTTGCTGGGACCCAGCCACCGGGTCGGTTTTCGCGGCATCGCGGTCAGCGGCATGGAGGCGTTCGCCACCCCGCTCGGCCAGATTCCGGTGGATCAGGGCGCGGTCGAACAGGCTCGGCGGCTGCCGGACGTCGGTTTCCTGGAGCAGGCCCATGCGCGGGAGCATAGCCTGGAAGTCCATCTGCCCTTCCTGCAGGAGGTGCTGGGCGAGTTCAAGCTCGTCCCGCTGGTGGTTGGCGACGCCCGGCCGGCCGAAGTCGGCGCGGTGCTGGAAGCGCTGTGGGGCGGGCCGGAAACTCTGATCGTGATCAGTTCCGACCTCAGCCACTACCACGATTATCAGACCGCCCGCGGCCTGGACGATGCGACCTCCAAGGCCATTGAGGCGCTGCGGTTCGAGGACATCGGTTACGAGCAGGCCTGTGGCCGCAACCCGGTCAACGGGCTGTTGTGGGTGGCGCGGCGCAAGGGGCTGCACTGCGAAACCATCGACTTGCGCAATTCCGGGGATACCGCCGGCTCGCGCGATCAGGTGGTGGGCTATGGCGCCTACATCCTGCATTGAGACTCTGTCGCGCCAGGATCGGGCCACGCTGCTAGACGTGGCCCGTGCTTCGCTCCAGCAGGGTTTGCGCCACGGGCGCGCCCTGGAAGTGAATCCAGACGATTACCCCGCAACGCTGCGACCGCTCCGGGCGACCTTCGTCACCCTCGAAACCCAGGGCCAATTGCGCGGCTGCATCGGCGCGCTCGCCGCCTATCAACCGCTAGTCCAGGATGTCGCCGCTCATGCCTACGCGGCGGCGTTCGAGGACCCCCGCTTCCCGGCCTTGCGCGAGGATGAGTTTCCAAAGCTGGATATTCACATCTCCGTGCTGTCGCCGCCGGAATCGTTGCATTTCGATTCCGAGGAGGAACTGCTGGCGCAACTGCGGCCCGGCGTGGATGGTTTGATCATCCATTTCCAAACCTACCGCGCCACCTTCCTGCCGGCGGTGTGGGAACATCTGCCGGACCCTCACGTATTCCTCAGCCAACTCAAGCTAAAAGCCGGCCTGCCGCTGGATTTCTGGTCGCCCGAACTGCGGGCGGAACGCTATACGGCGGAATACTTCGGCGACGCCGACATGGCGGGGGCGGGGGCTTAGGCCCTCAACTCGGATCGCGCCTGATCGACGGCGCGTCCTCTTGCTGATTCGGGAGTCGTGCAAGCCGAAGTAATCGGCATCTGGGGTTTCCATGCGCAGATGATCCTGATTGTTTATCAGGAAGATAGTTGTGCGCCGTTTGGTCTCAGCGCGCCCAAGCGTTGCCGAGCCCGTCCAAAACAGGCGCCGGACCTTAAAATAACTTATTGCCATTGACCCAGATTGACCAAAGGTTTCGCTCGAGTCCTTTCAGGGAATGAAGGCGAACCTCTGACTCCATATCTTCAATGCATTGCGCCGTATCCAAGGCTGTCGGCATACCGGAGAGCAGG
>DAIRDI010000436.1:0-2583 GCA_036796235.1 Candidatus Competibacteraceae bacterium
GGGCCTTCCAGCGAGAACATCCCGCCTCGGCCGGGCACGACGTCGATCGTCAGTTGAGTATGCTTCCAGTACTCATACTGGGGGGCGCTCATGTAGAACGGGCAACCGCCGATTTCGCCCAACCGCACGTCGCCAGCGCCGACCAGCAACTCACCGTCGGGGTAGCACATCGGCGAACTGCCATCGCAGCAACCGCCGGACTGGTGGAACATCAACGGGCCGTGCTTGGCCTCAAGCTTGGCGATCAAGTCCAGGGCGGCGTCGGTCGCCAAGACCCGGGGAACGGTGGTCATTGCGGGCCTCCATCGATCAAGACGGCAAAGTAGAAAAGTAGGGCGGGTTAGCGAAGCGTAACCCGCCTTCAGCCGAACCATTCTGGCGGGTTACGGCTGACGCCTAACCCGCCCTACACGGCTAAACGGCTCTCCTTCAGAAGAACCCCATGGCCTTGGGGTTGTAGCTGACCAGCAGGTTCTTGGTCTGCTGGTAGTGATCGAGCATCATCCGGTGATTTTCCCGCCCGATTCCGGATTGCTTGTAGCCACCGAACGCGGCGTGCGCTGGGTAGAGATGAAAGCAGTTGGTCCACACCCGACCAGCCTTGATGCCGCGTCCCATCCGGTAGGCGACGTTCATGTCGCGGCTCCACACGCCCGCGCCCAGCCCGTACAGCGTGTCGTTGGCGATGGACAAGGCGTCAGCCGCGTCCTTGAACGTGGTCACCGCCAGCACCGGACCGAAGATTTCCTCCTGGAACAGGCGCATCCGGTTATTGCCTTGAAACACGGTCGGCTGAATGTAGTAACCGTTCTTCAACTCTCCGCTCAATTCGGTGCGCTGCCCGCCGGTCAGGCATTCCGCGCCCTCCTGGCGGCCGATGTCGAGATAGCTGAGAATCTTGTGCATCTGCTCGGAGGAGGCCTGCGCGCCCATCATGGTGTCGGTGTCGAGCGGATGCCCCTGCTTGACGGCTTTCACCCGCTGGATCGCCCGATCCATGAACCGGCCATAGGCGGATTCCTGAACCAGCGCCCGCGACGGACAGGTGCAGACTTCGCCCTGATTCAGCGCGAACATGGTGAAGCCTTCCAGCGACTTGTCGAAGAAGTCGTCGTCCTGGGCGCAGACATCGGCGAAGAACACGTTGGGCGATTTGCCGCCCAATTCCAGCGTCACCGGAATCAGGTTCTGCGCGGCGTACTGCATGATCAGCCGCCCGGTGGTGGTCTCGCCGGTGAAGGCGATTTTGGCGATGCGCGGGCTGGAGGCCAGCGGTTTGCCGGCTTCCAGGCCGAAGCCGTTGACTACGTTAAGGACGCCAGGAGGCAATAGATCCTGGATCAGTTCCATCAGCACCAGAATGGAAACCGGGGTCTGTTCGGCCGGTTTCAACACCACGCAGTTGCCGGCGGCCAAGGCGGGCGCCAGCTTCCAGACCGCCATCAGGATCGGGAAATTCCAGGGGATGATCTGGCCGACCACGCCCAGCGGTTCGTGGAAGTGATAGGCGACGGTATCGTCGTCCAGTTCCGACAGCGCGCCTTCCTGGGCGCGGATGCAACCCGCGAAATAGCGGAAATGATCGATGGCCAGCGGCAGATCCGCCGCCAGGGTTTCCCGGACCGCCTTGCCGTTATCCCAGGTTTCGGCGACCGCCAACATTTCCAGATTGGCTTCCATGCGGTCGGCGATGCGGTTGATCCGGTTGGCCCGTTCCGCCGCCGAGGTACGGCCCCAGGCGTCGGCGGCGGCATGAGCGGCGTCCAGCGCCAGTTCGATGTCCTCGGCGGTGGAGCGGGGGATTTCGCAGAAGCCCTGGCCGGTGACCGGGCTGACGTTCTCGAAATACTCGCCTTTCACCGGTTCCACCCATTGGCCGCCGATGAAGTTTTGATAGCGGGATTTGAAGGTGATCTTGGAACCGGGTTGTCCGGGTGATGCGTATAACATGGCTATTCCTCCAGTGGTTGGGCAATACCTGGCGACGGACTTGGGCGTCGCCGTGTTTTCCAGTGGTCAGGGCTGACCCGACCGGCCTTGCTTCCCGGCGAGCCGGTCGCAAACCAGCCAGCCGCCGTGATACTCAACATACTCGCAGCGCCCGCCGAGCGCCCGTCCCAGCGCCAGCAACCGTTCGCGATCGAAGACTTGGCGATGGCCGTAACGGGGATCGGGCGTGTCTTCCAGCGGCACCGCGATAATCAGTCGCCGGGCGGTGAGTCGCCAGAGATGGGCGATCGCCCCCTCGGTTTGCGCGAATTCCAAATGCTCCAGCAGATGCAGCGCGGTCACGACGTCGAAGCGGGCCGGGAGCGGCGCCAGTTCCCGCTCCAGGTCCTCGGCGAGAATGTCCGCCACGCCGAACCGGACCGAGGCCAGACCGTCATGGCGGGCGTAGTCGTCGGCCATCGCCATCAGGGCCGGATTCAGATCGCAACCGGTGATATCGCCCATCGTCCGGGTTGCCGCGCCAACCCGCGCCAGCAAGAGCGGGAAGAAGCCGAAGCAAGTCGCCACGTCGAGCACGGTCGGCGGCGCCGCGGCGGGCAACGCCTCGATCAAATCAAGCGCAAACCGATAAAT
>DAIRDI010000437.1:0-880 GCA_036796235.1 Candidatus Competibacteraceae bacterium
TCCGCGGAGAATTCCTGGTCGCGGAACACGGTCAGCCCTTCCTTGAGGCTGAGTTGGAACCAGTCGCGGCAGGTGACCCGATTACCGGTCCAGTTGTGGAAATACTCGTGACCGATGACCCCGAGAATGCCCTGATAGTCGGCGTCGGTGGCGGTGTCCGGCTTGGCCAGCACGTACTTGGTGTTGAAGACATTTAGGCCCTTGTTCTCCATGGCCCCCATGTTGAAGTCGCCGACCGCCACGACCTGGTACAAATCGAGATCGTATTCCAGACCGAAGCGTTGCTCGTCCCAGGCCATGGCCTGCTTGAGCGAATCCATGGCGTGTTCGCACTGATCGATATTTTCCGGTTCGACGTAGATGCGCAGCGTCACCGTGCGTCCGGAGCGGGTGACGAACCGGTCCTCAATGTGTTGCAGATGGCCGGCGACCAAGGCGAACAGATAACAGGGCTTGGGAAAGGGATCGCGCCAAGTGGCCCAATGGCGGCCATCGTCCAGGGAGCCGCTGTCGGTGAGATTGCCGTTGGACAGCAGCACCGGGTAGCGAGCCGGGTCCGCGACCAGGGTGGTGGTATAGACCGCCATCACGTCCGGCCGGTCGAGAAAATAAGTGATCCGACGGAAGCCTTCCGCCTCGCACTGGGTGCAGAAGTTGCCGCTGGACTGATACAAACCCTCCAGTGAGGCGTTGTCCTGGGGCCGGATGCGGGTGACGACCGCCAGATCGAAAGATTCCGGCGGGTCGAACAGCGTCAGATGATTGGCGTCCACCCGATAGCGGTCAGCCGTCAGCGGCGCGTCATCCAGCGCCAGCGCCAACAGTTCGAGGTGCTGGCCGTCCAGCACCAGCGGCGCGCCGGGCGGCGTGGCGGCGGCGC
>DAIRDI010000437.1:890-2570 GCA_036796235.1 Candidatus Competibacteraceae bacterium
CGGCCGAGGTGGCCGCCCGCGTGGCTGCCGCCCGCGCCATCCAGCGTGACCGCTAGCAGCTCGAGGCGTTGGCCATCCAGGATCAGCGGGGCGCCGGGCGGCGCGGCGGCGGCGCGGACGATCCGCGCCCGGGCATGCACCGCAGTGGACTCCTCGCCCAGTTCGAACCGCAGGTCGACGGTCGGAATGCGGTAGGCAGGCGGGGTGTAGTCTTTGAGATAAGTGGTCTTCGGAGTCTGTATCGACATGCGGGTCACTTCGATTTGAAGGGATTAAGACCAAGCGGCCGACGGAAGCGAACGGCGCCAACTCTTCGCCGGCTTCGATCGTCAGGCGGGCCTGGGCGATCAGCGGCTCGACCGCTTCAAGGTATTGTTTGGGCAGGGAGGACATCGAATTTATCGCGCTGGGTCTGAAATTGGCTTGAAGAGTTGGCTTGAAGAGTTCGGAATCCCGCCAGCCGTTGCCCCAGCCAGCCCCCCTGCCGGGCGAAGCGCTGGCGGAATAGCGCCTCGAAGTCGGCCACCACCGATTCCCGCACGCTCGGACGGGCCAGCAACGCTTCGCCCCAAGCCCCAACCTTGGGCGTCGGCGCCAACAAACCTTGAGGATAGCAACTTTCGATCATATCCAGGCGCATGAGGAGCGGCGCGTAAGCAGTATCGATCAGCGCGAACGCCGCGCCGTTGAAAAATGGCCCTTCGCCTAACTGATTTTCCAGATGCCGCAAATCCGCCAGCAAGCCATCCCGCTCCCGGATATAGCCTTCCTCGTCGGGGGCCACCAGCATCCGATACTGCCGGCCGATCAGATTGGAGCCGAACTCGATCCAGGCCCGGTTGTGAGCGCGCCGCCAGGGGTCCTGGGGATGCAGGAGCGGCGGATTGGTCTCGTCCAAATATTCGTTGATCACCGCCGATTCGAACAATACCCGCTCCCCGTCCGCCCGCAGCACCGGCACTTTGCCCATCGGTGAGATCGCCAGGAACCACGCCGGGGGATCGCTCAAGTCGATGTAGGTGATCGCAAACGGAACCTGTTTCTCCTTGAGAGCGATTACCGAGCGCTGCACGTAAGGACAAAGCACGAAGCTAATCAACTCATAATTCATGAAGCGACTCCCAGGATGATAGTGATTCGGTGGCTACCGCTCGCGCGCGATGCCAGGATGATAGACTCCGGCGAAGCGCTCGGGATACCCCCCGAAACCCGCCGACAGAATGCGTGGCGCCCTTGGCTCAGTCCTCGCCGTACCAGACCTAGCCACGCAATTGTTCCCCGCCGTCGCCGAAGCAATAATCCGCTTCGCCGGGGTTCGGGTATTTGCCGGCGGGCGAACGCTGGGATTTACCCCGCCTTCACCTCCGGCAGCCCCAGCCCGAACTGCCGAATGCGCTGAATTTCATCGCGCAACTTCGCTGCCTCCTCGAATTCCAGATCGCGGGCGTGGCGGTACATGGCTTGCTCCAGTTGCTTGATCTTCTTCATCAGCAAAGCCGGGGTTTCGCGGGCGTAAGCCGCTGATTCCTCGGCGACTTGCGCATAGGCCGTCGCCGGCAGCGGCGCGCCGGGATGCCCGTAGGCCCCTTCCATGATGTCGGCCACCGCTTTCTGAATCCCGCGCGGGGTGATGCCGTGCGCCTGGTTGTACGCCCGCTGCTTGGCGCGGCGGCGTTCGGT
>DAIRDI010000438.1:0-2563 GCA_036796235.1 Candidatus Competibacteraceae bacterium
CCCGCCCGAGGGCGTGCAGCGCGGCGGCGGCCATCCGCCACGGCTCGCGGGCGGCGCGGTCGCCGCCGGGCAGAGGTAGAGGAGCAAAATGCCCCAACCGCCGGTAGTCCGCGCCATGCACCCACAGCAACTCCCCGCCCCAACTGCCGCCATCGTCCCCCAGTCCGACGCCATCCAGCGCCAGTCCCAGGACCGGTCGGTTCAACCCATGCTCGGCGGCGACGGCGGCGATATGCGCGTGGTGATGCTGGACCGGCAGACACAGCAGATCCCGGTCGGCGGCGAAGGCGGCCGCGAAGCGACTACTGTGGAAATCCGGATGCCGGTCGCAGGCCACCCGTTCCGGGATGATGCGCAGCGTATCCAGCAGCCGTTCGGCCATCTCTTCCAGGGCGCGGCAGGCGGCGGCGTTGTCGAGATCGCCGATGTGCGGCGATAAATAAGCCTGGGCGTCGCGGGTCAGACAGAGGGTGTTTTTCAGCCAGCCGCCACAGGCCAGCACCGAGAAACCAGGAGCAGGCAGGGCGATGCGACGCGGGACAAAACCTCGGGCGCGGCGGATGAAGGCTGGCGCGGCGCCGTTCCAGTGCAGGACGCTGTCGTCGCAGCGGGCGACGATGGGCCGGTCGTGCGTGAGGAATCCATCGGCGATGCCCGCCAGGCGGTCGCTGGCCTCCGCGTCGTCGATGACCAAAGGTTCGCCGCCCGGATTAGCGCTGGTCATCACCAGCAGCAGCGGCCAGGGTCGCGCGAGCCAGTCGCAGCCGTCAGGCCGGTCGGCGGCTTCGTGAAACAGCAGGTAGTGCAGCGGCGTGTAGGGCAGCATGACTCCCAGCCGGTCCACGCCGGGCGCGACACCGGTCAGCGCGGCGTCCACGCCGGGGCGCTTGGCCAGCAACACGATGGGCCGCTCCGGCGCTTCCAGCAACCGCCGCTCCTCTTCACCGCATTCCACCCAAGGGGTTAGCGAGGCTAGGTTAGCAGCCATCACCGCGAACGGCTTGGCCTCGCGCTGCTTGCGTTGGCGCAACTGGGCGACCGTGGCAGCGGCGCGGGCGTCGCAAGCCAAATGAAAGCCGCCCAAGCCCTTGATCGCCAGAATCGCGCCGTTCCGCAGTTGCTCCAGCGCGGCGGCGATGGGATCGGCGACCGCAAGGGGTTCGCCATTGACGTCACGCAGGGTCAGGCGGGGTCCACAGACCGGACAGGCGACCGGCTGGGCGTGAAAGCGCCGGTCGGCGGGATCGTGGTACTCGCGGGCGCAATCCGGACACAGCGGAAAGCCGGCCATGCTGGTGTTGGGGCGGTCGTAGGGCAAGGCGTGGGTGATGGTGTAGCGCGGGCCGCAGTGGGTGCAGTTGAGGAAGGGATAGCGGTAACGGCGGTCGGCGGGATCGAACAGTTCGGCCAGGCACTCGGCGCAGACGGCGGTATCGGGAGTGATTTCCGCCAGGACTGGCCCGGCGCCGCTGGCCTGGATGACGAAATCGCTTTCTTCGGCTTGAGCGGGCAGCGCCGTGGTCCGCAAGGCGTCGATGCGGGCCAGCGGCGGCGGCTGGCGCAACGCCGTCAGAAACTGCTCCAGCCGCGGCGCCGGACCCTGCGCCTCGATCGTCACCCCGGCGGCGTCGTTGCGCACCCAGCCGCCCAAATTCAACTCGCGGGCCAGCCGATAGACGAACGGCCGGAATCCGACGCCCTGGACTTGGCCGCGGATTTGGATCGTCAGCCGCTGGGGAGCGTCCGATCGCGCGGTGACCGTCATCGACGTCCAATCCTAACCGGATCAGCCGCTCGCTCGGGCTGCCAGCCGGGAACGCGCCTCGTTTAGTTGCGCCTCCAGCCCGGCGACCTGGCGCTGGATTACCGCCTGTCGCTCGACCCGCAACCAGTCCAGCCAGCCGTCCAGCCCTTCGCCGCTACGCACCGACAGTTGCAGGATGGTCAAGTCGGGATTGGCGCGCCGGGCATATTCGAGGCAGAGCGCCACATCGAAATCGAGATACGGCAGCAGATCAATTTTGTTCAATAGCAGCAAGTCAGCGGCGGCGAACATGTTGGGATATTTGAGCGGTTTGTCCTCGCCCTCGGTCACCGACAACACGACCACTTTATGCGCCTCGCCCAGATCGAAGCCGGCCGGGCAGACCAGATTGCCGACGTTTTCGACGAACAGCACCCCGCCCTCGGGAAGCGTCAGCGAATCGAGGGCATGGCCGACCATGTGGGCGTCGAGATGGCAGCCCTTGCCGGTATTGACCTGGATCGCCGGCACGCCGGTGGCGCGGATGCGATCGGCGTCGCGACTGGTCTGCTGGTCGCCCTCGATCACCGCCAACGGCATTTCCTCCCGCAGCGCCTCCAGGGTTCGCACCAGCAGGCTGGTTTTGCCGGAGCCGGGGCTGGATACCAGATTCAGCGCCAGAATCCCCCGAGCCGCGAAAGAGCGTCGGTTGGCGTCGGCGAAGCCCTGATTGTGAGCCAGCAAATCCTGCTCGATCCGCACCAGGCGCGCCGGGTCGGAACCGGGCAAGGATTGGAGGAGGGCGGCGGGATGGCCGTG
>DAIRDI010000439.1:0-2559 GCA_036796235.1 Candidatus Competibacteraceae bacterium
ACCGCGCGCTTGCGCGAAGCGGCGTGGCGGCCCGCCCATGGGTTGCCGGGATTCGAGAACCTGGCCGGGGTGTTGGAACTGACGCCGGAGGGGGGCCATATTGTCCTGGACAGTCGGCGAACTGAGGTTGATACCGGTGGCTTGTTGCGGGCGCCGGTAACCGTCGACACGCTGGCGGGAAGCGTGCGCTGGGAGCGGACCGCGACCGGCCTGGAGTTCGCCAGTCCCGGCCTGGAGTTGGCCAACGCCGATCTCGCGGCCCGGGTCTGGGGGCAAGTGACTCTGCCCGAAACCGGGGAAACGCTATTGGATTTGCAGGCCGCGTATCGGGGGGTGCAGGTCGATCGAGCCTGGCGCTATCTGCCGGTGGCGGTGATTCCGTCGAAAGCGGTGGCCTGGCTGGATCGGGCGTTAGGCGGCGGTCGAGTGATCTCCGGGGAGGGGGTCCTGCGCGGTCCGGCGCACGCTTTCCCGTTCGACCGCGATGAAGGTTTGTTCGAAACCCGGTTCCAGGTCGAGGACGCGGTGCTGGATTATGCGACCGGCTGGCCAAAGGTGGAGGGGCTGGGGGCGCAAGTGACGTTTCGCAATCGTGGCCTGCGGATCGAGGCCAGCGCCGGCCGGTTGCGCGATGCGGGTTTGCGGAATCTGACCGCCGGCATCGACGATCTGGGAAAAGCGGTGGTGCGCGTCGAGGGTCGAGCCAGCGGTCCGGGCGCCAGCATGTGGCGCGCTTTGCAGGAGAGTCCGGTCGGCCATGAATGGGGGGCCGCGCTGCCGGATTTGCGGATCGACGGCGGCAGTACCCTCGAGCTGAATCTGACGATGCCGTTGGACGGTCGGCCGACGCAAGTGCGCGGTCGGGTCGGATTATCCAATAACCGCGTGATGCTGCCGGCCTGGACCGTCGATCTGGATGCGGTGCGCGGCGAGGTGCGGTTTACGGAATCGGACTTGGACGCTCGGAACGTGCGGGCGCTATGGCGCGGCGCGCCGCTCCAGCTCGATCTGGAGTTGGCCGGCCGCGCAGGCCAGCACGAATTGCGAACCCGGTTGCGGGGTCGGCTGGGTTTGCCGGCTTTGCTCGGCGAATCGGCGGGTGCGGTGGCGCGGTACGTCGAAGGCGCCAGCGACTGGGAGGCGTTGTTGACCGTACCGACCGTCGGTCGCGAGCGCCGCGACCAGATGCCGCCATTTACTTTGGATCTGGATTCGAACCTGCGCGGTATCGCCGTGCATCTGCCGGCGCCGCTGGGTAAAGCCGCCGCCGAGATGCGACCCTTGCGCATCCGTCTCCGACCGCGCGAGCGTGAGACTCTGGAGGCTGGGTTGGAGTATGGAGAGGGAGTGCGAGCGGCATTGGAACTGACCGATTTTGCCAGCGCCCCTCGATTCGTGCGCGGCGAACTGCGGGTCAACACCGGCGCGGCGCGATTACCGGAGACGCCAGGGTTGGTGGTCGTCGCCGATCTGCCACGCTGGGAACTGGGCCTGCCCGCTGGCGCTTCGGCCGTGGACGATGCGGACGCGTCGCCGTCGACCGCCAGTCCGTGGACCGGCTTGCGCCGTCTTGAGGGTCGGATCGGTGAGTTGGTGATCGGCAACCAGTCCTTCCCCCGTGTGACGGTCGCCGCGACGCGTCATGAAGGGGGGATGCGCATCGAACTCGACGGCGCGCGCCTGGAGGGACGGATTACCATGCCAGATGCACCCGCGCCCCAACACCCGATCAACGCGGCGCTGCGCCGGGTGCATCTCCAGTCGGGGGAGGAGTCTGCTCCCCGTGAAGCGGCGACCGACACGCTCGATCCCCGGCGCTTGCCGCCGCTGGTGTTGACCGTCAGCGATTTGCGTCGGGATGAAGTGGAACTGGGTCGCTTACGTCTGGTCGCCATGCCCCTGGAAGGCGGGATCCGTTTGGCGGAATGCAGTCTGGAATCCGAACCTCGGCGCATCGCCATCGACGGCGACTGGCGCTGGACCGACCGGGGTCCGGTTTCCCAATTGCGGGCGACGCTGGAGGCGCAATCCCTGAACGAGGCGCTCACTGTCTTTGGTTATCCGGCGCCGGGGGTCGCCCGAGGCGAAACCCGGGCGGAGCTGACGGCGGAATGGGCCGGGGCGCCGTTTGATTTTGCCCTGGAGCGCGTGGCGGGCGCTCTGCAATTCCAGGTCGGTCCTGGCCAGTTGTTGGAACTCGATCCAGGTTTAGGACGCATGGTCGGATTGTTCAACGTGCAAAATCTCCTGCGCCGCTTCACCTTGGATTTTAGCGATCTGTTCCAGCCTGGCACCAGTTTCGACCGGGTCGCGGGCGAGTTCATTTTCAGGCGCGGGCAGGCCGAGACCACGGATTTGACCATCGAAGCGCCGGCGGCGCGGATCGAGATTCAGGGCCGGGTCGGGTTGCGGGCGCGCGACTACGATCAGATCATCACCGTGACGCCGCGGCTGGGCGGTACGCTGCCGGTGGCCGGCGCCCTGGCGGGCGGACCGGCGGTTGGCGCGGTGGTGTTCGTCGCCGAACGGCTGCTGCAGAAGGGCATCGAAAATGTCACC
>DAIRDI010000440.1:0-2541 GCA_036796235.1 Candidatus Competibacteraceae bacterium
AAACCCTGTATCCCAACATCTACGCCGCCGGCGACGTCGCCGGCCCGTTCCAGTTTACCCATACCGCCGCCCATCAGGCCTGGTTTGCGACGGTGAACGCCCTGTTCGATCCGCTCAAGAAATTTAAGGCGGACTACTCGGTGATTCCCTGGTCGACCTTCGTCGAGCCGGAAGTGGCGCGGGTCGGGTTAAACGAGCAGGAAGCGAAGGAACGGGGCATCCCGCACGAGGTGACGGTATACGGCATCGACGATCTGGACCGGGCCATCGCCGACGGCGAGGCGCACGGGTTCGTCAAGGTGCTGACCGTGCCGGGCAAGGATAGGATTCTCGGCGCGACCATCGTCGGCGAGCACGCCGGCGACCTGCTGGCCGAGTACGTGATGGCCATGCGCCACGGCCTCGGCCTGAACAAGATTCTCGGCACCATCCATATCTACCCGACGCTGGCCGAGGCGAATAAATACGCCGCTGGGATGTGGAAGAAAGCGCACGCACCCGAAAAGTTGCTGGCCTGGGTGGAACGCTTCCATGCCTGGCGGCGCGGTTCGGCCCAGCGCCCGGCGGCGGCCGTGGGGGATGAGGCCGACGCCAAGGTTTAAAAGCGATTGATGATCTGGAAATTCCTTACCTGCGGGAAAGGGGGTCTTGAAACCGTCTGGCAGGGTACGCAACGCGGGTAGTGCTCAAGATCTGGATATCGAGCCGATATAAGTTCAAATAATCAAATGGTTATGAGAATTTATACCCACGTCAAGAACACTACCCATGGGTGGCAACTTCAGGCTCCGTCGCGTTCCCCGTCCGGCAACGGGCATTCATGAACATCTGCATACGCAGAGGGATGGGTGCGGCCTCTTGACAAGAGAGAAGCCATATCAACGCTAACGCTCGCTCCCCTTGCTTCCGCCGCGGGCGCGTTCGCAGCAGGCCAGAATTCCGCGCGGCAGCCCTCCCCGTGCGACTTTCCGCCTCACCGCGATCGCTCCCGGAATCCGCCACTTGAAAGCCGTGCCGGGTTATCCTACGCATTCGCCACTGCGAAAACTCCCGTGGGTTCACCCCCGCACACCACCCGAGATCACCGCTCATGTTCGCGCTCCGGCTTTCAAGCGTGTTCGTCCGGCACGGCTTTGGTTTCACACGGCGCGGCGTCCTGCTCGGCGGACTGGGGCTATTCGCCTTGGCCGCCGCTTCGCCCGGCGGCGCCCAACTGTACAAATACCAGGACGAACACGGCCACTGGCATTATACCGACCGCCCCCAACCCAGCCTGCAACAACCGGTGGAAGTCCTGCCTCGATCCACCGGGACCAACCGCCCGACTCGCGACCTAAACGCCCAGTTGCGGGCGCGATTCCCTCCCCAAAACCCGCTCCAGGAAGCGACGCTGGGCGCCGTTCTGATCAAAACCGCCCTGGGGTCCGGTTCCGGATTTTTTATCTCCAACTCCGGCCATCTCCTCACCAACCAGCATGTGATCAAGCTCCCCGAATCCGACCGGGCGACGCTCCAGCAGTCGGCGAACGATGTCGGACAACGCATCGAACGCCAGCGCCAGAACCTCGCGTGGCGCGCGCGGGAGCTGGAGACATTCAGGCAGGATCTCGCCCGGAGCGAGGCTGCCCTGCGCGGGTTGCCGGAAGGCGCGGAGAAAGCCCGACGCCAGACGCGCTATCAGTCCCAGTGGAATCAATACCAGACATTGCGGCGCGAACTGGACGCCGACCGCGGGGAGTTCCAGGAGACGGAGCGCAAGATCGCCACGGCGCGCCGCCAGATAGACTGGAAGCTGGCCGTGGCCGACGCCGCGAATACCTTCACCATCATCCTCAAGGACGGGACCGAATTACGCGCGTCGCTCCTGGCGGTCAGTCGGAACCACGATCTGGCCCTGCTCAAGGTCGACCAACACGCCACGCCGGCCCTGCAACCAGCGCTCCCGGCCGATGTCGGGCACGGCGCGCCGGTTTACGCCATCGGCAATCCGGTGGGCCTGCGCGACTCGATCAGCGCCGGCGTGGTGTCCGGCATCGAACCCCCCTTCGTGCGGACCGACGCCAAAATCTATCCAGGTAACAGCGGCGGCCCGCTGGTTCTGGCCAACGGTCGGGTCGTCGGCATCAACACGATGAAGCGCATCACCCACAAGTTCGAAGGGATCGGCTACGCCATCGACATGAACACCGCGCTACAGGAGTTCGCCAGCATCCTGCCGTAGCAGGTTATCGGCACGGTTGGAAAAGATGGGCGCACCAGAAGAGTTCTCTATCTATAACATCGCGCTGGAAACGATTTTATGAAAACGACCTTCCAGTCCGCCCGACGCCGAGGGGGATGGCGGGGGCGATGCGGTTCCCCGAGTTCCCCGAGGAACTGACCCTGTTTCGCAAGTCCTTGCTGAGCCTGAGCGGGGCGATCGGCGATGTCGCGGGCGAGTCCCCGCTGGACGCGGTGCTGATTCTGACCGGCCTGAGACAGTACCGCCGGGATCTGTCGTTCCGGAGGATGGCTCCCTTTGACCCCCGCGCAAGACGCGCG
>DAIRDI010000441.1:0-2541 GCA_036796235.1 Candidatus Competibacteraceae bacterium
CTCGTAATCCCGGTCGGGGCCGAACGATACGGTAACGGTATAACTCATAACCAATCGATACGGCCTTACGAAGTCGCATTGTCGGCTGCCCGGATCGGACGAGCAAGTCCACTGGGTCTTGGGAAAAAAACATCCCTCATCCCTTACTCCAAATCCTCGAAATGGAGAATACCACCGTCAGCGCGCCAAGGCCGGGGTCGGCGAACGCCGCCGCCAGAACTGCATGTTCGCTGAGCCGGTCGCTCAACCCGCGGTCGGAATCACCCCACCCAGCGTCTCAAAAGCCTCGTTGGTCGATAGGAAAACGCGCCCGCTGAGCCGCTGTAGCAGCGGTCCGGGGTGCAACCGATCCATGACTGGCCCCTTCACTTCGGCCAAGTGCAGCCGGATACCCCGGGACCGCAGGGTCTCGTTCAGATGTTCCAGCATCTCGGCTGCGGTGGCGTCGATGTGACTGACCGACAGCATGACCAGGACCAGATCGCGGGTGTCGGGCCGTTCGGCCAGAATCCGCTCCAGTTCCTCCTCCACCGCTTCGGCGTTGCCGAAGAACAGAATCTCGTCGATCCGCACGATCGCCAGCCCCGGACGGGTCTCCACCTGATGCCGGTGGATGTTGCGAAAATGCTCGGTGCCGGGAATCCGTCCGACCACGGCCACATGCGGCCGGCTGGCCCGCAGGACCAACATCGCCAGGGACAGCGCCACGCCGAAAATCACCCCCGCCTCGACCCCGACCAGCAACACCCCGAGCGCCGTGCCGCCAAACGCGACGCCCTCGATCCGGTCGTAGCGCCAGACCTGCCGCAGCCCCTGGACATCGACCAACCCGAGCGCGGCGCTGATGATCACGGCGGCCAGCACCGCCAGCGGCAGGGCGCCGAACAGC
Organism: Candidatus Competibacteraceae bacterium; assembly: GCA_036796235.1. Lineage (GTDB taxonomy): Bacteria > Pseudomonadota > Gammaproteobacteria > Competibacterales > Competibacteraceae > REEE01. The sequence continues at coordinate 890 of DAIRDI010000441.1, forward strand.
CCGGTGGCGAACAGCAACACCAGGGCCATCAGCCCGGCGGCCAACACGCTCGCCAGCGGCGTTTGCGCCCCGGCTTCGGCGTTGACCACGGTGCGGGAAAAACCGCCGGTGACCGGAAACGCACCGGAGAAGGCGCTGACCACGTTGGCCGCTCCCAGCCCGCGCAGCTCGGCGTTGGGATCGATGCGCTGGCCCTTGCGCCGGGCGAAGGCCTGAGCGATGGACACGCTTTCAACGAAACCGATCAGCCCGATGATCAGCGCCGGCAGCCAGAGCGCGCCGATCAGGGTGAAATCCAGCGCCGGCAGGACCAGCGATGGAAGTCCTGGCGGCAACGCCCCCACCACCGGGAGACGCTCTTGCAAGTCCAGTCCGACCACCAGCGCGGACGCCGCCAGCACGGCCAGCATCGGCGCCAGCTTGGCGAGCAGGTCGGCCGCCGTTCGGGACAGTCCCAACCAGGTCAGCAGGCGGGCCAGATACCGCCGCGCCAGCCAGAGAAAGACCAGCGCGGTCAGTCCGAAGTACGCCGTCAGCGGCGCGAACCCCTCCCACGCCCGCAGCAGATCGACGACCAGCAACGCCGCGGTGTCGCCGCGGGCGTCGATGCCCAGCAACGGCCGCAACTGGCTGATGATAATCATCAATGCGGCGCCGGTGATGAAACCGTTGATCACCGGATGGCTGAGCAGCCGCGCCAGGTGACCCAGTCCGAGCAGCCCGAAGCCGAACAGCAGCAACCCGGACAGCAGCGCCAGCACCACGGCGGCGGCGATGTACTCCGGGCTGCCCGGCGCGGCGATGCCGCTCAACGCGGCGGCGGTCATCAGCGAGGCCACGGCGACCGGTCCCACCGACATCACCATCGAAGAGCCGAGGCAGGCGTAGGCCGCCATGGGCAGCAAACTGGCGTACAGACCCAGTTGCGGCGGCAGGCCGGCCAGGGCGGCGTAAGCCAGGCCCTGGGGCACCAGCAGCAGGGTCACCACCAGCGCCGCGACCAGATCGCCCGGCAGCGACCGCCGCTGATAGCCCCGCAGCCAGGCCGGGAGCAACCCCGGAACCCGCCAGCCTCCACTCATGCGCTTTTCCGCCGCTCCAGCAACTCGAAAATTCCCATGCCGGCCAGCATGGCGAGCACGAAGACCAACGCCTTCAGTTCCCCGGCGCCCAGCGCCACCAGCGCCGGACCGGGACAGAACCCGGCCAGCCCCCAGCCCACACCGAAGCCTAGCGCGCCCAGCAGCAGGCGGCGATCCAGATCCCGGCGGGTGGGAAGCTGCATCGGTTCGTTCAGGAACGAGCGCTCCTGGCCCGCCGCCCGGCGGAAGGCGAAAAATCCTACCGCGATGGCCCCGACCATCACCAGCGCCAGCGACGGGTCCCAGGCGCCGGCCAGGTCCAGAAAGCCCAGGACTTTTTCCGGGTTGGCCATGCCGGACACCAACAGGCCCAGTCCGAAGAGCAGGCCCACGATCCAGGCGGAAAAAGACAGTTTGACCATGGTGGCTTATCCTCCCATCAGATGGCGCGCGACGAACACGGTCACGAAGCCCGCGGCCATGAAGGCCAACGTGGCGACGATGGAGCGGGGCGAGAGTCGGGAAATCCCGCAGACCCCGTGGCCGCTGGTGCAACCCGTGCCGTAGCGG
>DAIRDI010000442.1:0-2535 GCA_036796235.1 Candidatus Competibacteraceae bacterium
CCTGCGGATGCTGGGCGGCGAAATCTGGGTGCGCGGCCGCGAACCGCTGGAAGTGGAAACCGTGCCGGCGACCGCCACCATCCGGGGCACCGAGTTCAACCTCGCCGTCGGTCCCGGCGACGCAGCGCGGCTGGCCGTTCTCGCCGGTCTGGTCGAATTCAGTAATCCACAAGGTCTGGTCCTGGTGGCGGCCAACGAGCAGGCCGAAGCCACGCGCGCCACCGCGCCGCGCAAGACCGTGCTGGTCGAACCCCTCGATGCGGTGCAATGGTCGCTCTACTATCCGGACTTGGCGAGCCGTTCTCAGGCGCGCCCCCGGTCGCATCGGGATGATCCGGCATCCGCCGCTTACTGGACCGAGGCCGCGCGGCGCGCGCTTCTCCAAGGCCAGGTCGCCGAAGCCCGGCAGGCCCTCGAGCGGGCGCTGGCGCGCGATCCCCAGGACGCGCTCGCCTACAGCCTGCGGTCCACCATCGAACTGACGCAAAACCGGAAAGAACGGGCGTGGGAAGACGCCGAACGGGCGGTCGCCGCCGATCCGGCCTCGCCCGAGGCGCATCTTAGCCTGAGTTGGGTCAAACAGGCCGAATTCGACCTGGACGGCGCGCTGGCGGCGGCTCGTCAAGCGGCGGCGCTCGATCCCGACTACGTCCCGGCGCTCGTTCAGGAAAGCACGCTGCTGTTCGGCATGGGCCGGCTGCGGGAGGCCGTGACCGTCGCGGAACGGGCTAGGGAGCTCGCGCCGGACGACGCCCTGGTTCACACGGTCTGGGGTTTTCTGCAACTGGCGCGCAACCGGGTTCCCGACGCCCATGCGGCGTTTCGGGAGGCCATCGCGCGCGATTCGACGCTGGCCTTGCCGCGCCTCGGGCTGGGTCTGATTCTGTTCCGGTGGAACGAGACGGAGGCGGCAGTCGCGGAACTACGCAAAGCGACCCTGCTGGAGCCGCGCGTTTCGCTCTATCAGAGCTATCTCGGCAAGGCGTTTTATGAAGTCAAGCAGAACCAATGGGCGGAACAGACCCTGGCGCTGGCGAAGGAACTCGATCCTCGCGATCCCACGCCCTGGTTCTACGACGCGGTGCGCCTGCAAAGCGTGAACCGGCCGGTCGCGGCCGTGGAGAATTTGCAAAAGTCCATCGAATTCAACGATAACCGCAGCGTGTACCGGTCGCGGTTGCTGTTAGATGAGGATCGGGCTACGCGGTCGGTGGAGCTGGGACAGGTTTACAACGAAGTCGGCTTTACCCGACTGGGATTGCAACAGGGCTGGCAATCGGTCAGCCGCGATCCCACCAATTATTCCGCTCATCGCCTGCTGGCCGATGCCTATGCGGCTTTGCCAGGCATTGAAGCGGCCCAAGCCAGCCAATTATTGCAAGCGCAGTTGTTGCAACCGATCAATATCGTGCCAGTTTCGCCGCGTCGAGCAGAAACCGCGCTGGCGCTGCCTGCGCCCGGCCCACTGACGCCGTCCCTGTATGAGTTTAACCCGCTGTTCGTGCGTAACCGACCCTCGCTGTATTTCTCTGGGTTGGGCGGCAGTCAACAAACCTGGGGCGATGAACTGATCGTCGCTGGCCTCACCGATCGGTTCTCCTACAGCCTCGGCCAGTTTCATTATCAAAGCGACGGCTATCGGGACAATAACGATCTGGAGCATAATCTCTACAACCTGTTCTTCCAAACCGCCGTCACCCCGGATTTCAACCTCCAGGCCGAGTATCGTTCCTTACAGACCGCCAGTGGCGACCTGAGATCCCGATACGACGGCTTATTCCGCCGTTCCGAGCGCGTCGACATCGAGCAGGAAACCGCTCGCGTCGGCGCACGCTATTCCCTGTCGCCGCAAACTGACTGGATCGCCTCCGTTATCTATACGGATCGAGATTCTTTAATCAGGTTCCCCAATATCAATTTACTTTTTGGCGCAGCGACCAGAGGCACTCAAGCAGAAACTCAATTACTTTATAAAGCGGATAACTTCAATGTGGTAACCGGTCTGAGCGCCAGTTTTACAGACTATTATTTTTCTGGTGATACTCCAGCATCCAATCGAAAAGGCGATCAGAAAATTGCCTACGGCTACACCAACATTAAAATGCCTGATAATGTGATCTGGACGCTTGGTTTGAGCTACGAATCGGGTGACACTCCTTATGCGCTGTCACACGAATTCAATCCGAAGTTTGGCGTACAGTGGGCGATGAACGACTCTATTTCACTGCGAGCTGCTGCTTTCAAGACCCTAAAACGGGAATTCGCCGCGCGGCAGACCATCGAACCAACACAAGTCGCTGGCTTTAATCAAGTTAGTGATCTCGTTGATCTGACCGTATCAAAAAATTATGGGGTTGGCCTCGATATCCGTTTCACGGACCGGCTGTTTGGCGGCCTGGAAGCGGTGCGAAGGGATAATGAGACACCCTTTGGCAACCGAGATGTACCGGAATTCTATTTAATCGAGTCGAATCGGGAAACATTAGAGTTGTTCATAAATATTTTAATTTTTTAATTCAATGTGTTATGATGGGC
>DAIRDI010000443.1:0-2535 GCA_036796235.1 Candidatus Competibacteraceae bacterium
GCGCGGCGGGCGCGGTCTGCGCGGCGGTGGACGCGGTCCTCGCCGGCGAGGCCGACAACGCCTTTTGCGCCGTTCGCCCGCCCGGCCACCACGCCGAGCCGGATCAGGCCATGGGTTTCTGCCTGTTCGGCAACGTCGCCCTCGGCGCCGCGCACGCCCGCGCCGTTCACGGGCTGGAGCGGATCGCCGCCATCGATTTCGACGTGCATCACGGCAACGGCACTCAGGCGGCGTTCGAGCGCGATCCGGGCTATCTCTATATTTCCACCCACCAGGACCACCTTTATCCGGGCACGGGCCGCCGCGAGGAACGCGGCGTCGGTAACGTCATCAATGTGCCGTTGTCGCCGGGCAGCGGCTCGGACGAACTCCGTCAGGCTTGGCGGCAGGAACTCGAACCGGCGTTGCGCGCCTTCCAGCCGCAATTGATCCTGATCTCGGCGGGGTTCGACGCCCACTACCTCGATCCACTGGCGGAACTCAATTTCAGTGAAGACGATTATGAGTGGCTGACCCAGCGGATTCTGGCGGTGGCGGCGGATTCCTGCGCGGGGCGGGTCGTTTCGGCGCTGGAGGGCGGCTACAACTTGCCGGCGCTGGCGGCCAGCACCGCCGTGCATGTCAAGGCGCTCATGGAAGCGCGGCGCGCGGTCTAGCTACCGGACCGGTTTGGCGGGAAGGATCGCGCGCACGAAATCATCCGTCGCTTCGAAGACCGCTTCCCGACCGGCGTATTCGCGAACCAGGGGCACGATCTTGCGCCGGACGCCCATGCCGCGGGCGTCTACGTAGCCGTAATCGCGCATGACCTCAACGATGACCGGATTTCTTGGAGAGCGCTGGCCAGCCAGCATTTTTTCGATGGTCATCGCGTTTTGCAGGGGACCGGGACTGGTCAATGTCAGCCGGTCGCGATAGCGGACCACTTCAATATCCGTGGGGCGCGTCCAGTCGCGATGCACCAGAGCGTTCAATAGACCTTCCCGCACCGCCTCGGGCGGATAAACCCAGCGCCGTTCGCGACGCAGGTTTTCCGCCAGCTCCGCGGTTTCTTCCGACAAAAACGGTTGCGCTCGCTCCATGAATCCTTCAATCAGACCGTCTTGCGCCCGGAACGCTGGACCGTTCCCCGCCAGCGCCCACAGCCCGACCAGCGGCGCATCCAGCATCCGGTCGTCCAGAGACGGGTAGTCCATGTCGTCTCCGGAAAACGCCATCCAGCGCAGGCCCGCCTGTCGCAACAACCGGCGGGGGCGGTGCGCGAACAACACCACGCCGGCGATCGTGCAAACCGGCGGACCATCGGCGCGCTCGGTCATGAAGCCCAGGCCGCACAACCGCGCCAGCCAGTTCGGTTCGTCTTGCGGCACTTCGTCCGCCAGCACCCGGCCTAAATAATCCGTCAGACGGGAGCGATCCAGATCCGCCAACGCGCTCCCCGAGACCGGTAACAATTCCGCATGCAGCAAACCTCCGGAGGCAAACAGAGCGGCTTGTTGCTCCCGGGTTGCAAGGCGTGAAGTGCTGCCAACGCGCACGTAAATATCCTCGCGCTGATGGTGTCGGACGACGTAGGGTTTGGCCGTGCCGGGCAGAATGGTGACCACGGCGACCCGACGCCCATCGTCGAGCACGACCGTTTCGTAGTAGGGAAGAATCTGCGGATGGATGTAACGACCGAATACCGTATCCATGACCCAGTGTTCGAGATCGTCGCGTTGAATCCCGCTCACGCGACCGTCGTCCTCCACGCCGAGCAACAGGCGCCCTCCTTGAAAATTGGCAAACGCGACCACCTCGCGCGCCAGTTGTTCCGGGCGCAGGTCATCCCGTTTGAATTCAACGCCTGAATTTTCGCCTTGACGGATTAGCCGCAACAACCCTTCAACGGTCATATCAGTTCTCCATTGCACGATCCTTCGACTGCGGTGATGGTCGCGATGTAGCCGTCGCCCTCGCTCCTGCAGGCGGAACGGTTACCCTACACCATCGCCTTCCCCGTCAACCCCGGCTCCCGCGCCAGCATCGCCCGCACCGGGGCCAAATCCGGCAGGCCGAGCGCCGCGCTCAAGGCGTCGTCCACCGCGCGCCGGACCGGATCGACGTTCAATGTAGCCAGCGCCTGAAGCTCGCGCCCGCATAGCGCGTCATACGCCGCAGCCAGACTCGCGACCTGATCGTCATTCAAGGCCCGCACATCCAGCACCGGCATCGTCGCCCAGGCGGGTTTCTTCATCTGCATCCACGCTCCTTGAGTAACCACGCGACACCCGAAAAAGGCGAGCAAGGACAAACTGCCGTTGAGCCACAGCAGCAGTGCCTTGCGGTGTTCCGGCGGAAGATTGGTTTTGAGCGCCCACCAGGTATTGCCGAGCACGGGTTGCTCGAAACCCACCGCCAGCAGGCGATGGGTGTTGGTTCTCACCCGCTCCACCAGTAGCAGGTCGGCGGCCATCTTCCACAGATGATAGGGGTAGTCGGCGTAGTCCGCCGTGGCGGTTCGGTCGGCGTAACGCGGCGTCGCGCGGGGTTGCA
>DAIRDI010000444.1:0-2534 GCA_036796235.1 Candidatus Competibacteraceae bacterium
CGTGAAGGACGGCACGATCCGCCCCCCGATCACCGCGATCATCATGATGGCGGCAACAAGGCCCAGCCGCAGACCGGCACCCTGCGCAGCAAGCCCCCCGCGCGCGGCTTCCCAGTGGAACAGCGCGTTACCGAGGATGAACACCGCCAGCATCCCCAGCACGATCAGGTTGCGCCAGTTGCGCCCCGCCACGATTTCCCGCCCGATCGCCAGCGCGAACACGACCGGAAAGGCCAGATCGGCTGCGGCCACCAGCCCCGCCGGCCACCCGGCCCCAAGCGTGACGACGACGCGCCCCACCAGCCACAGCAGCGCCATCGCCCCAAGCCGCCAGCCGACGATGGGCAGCCGCTCGGTCCAGTTCGGCACCGCCGTCAGCAGGAACCCCGCAATCACCGCGCCGAGATACCCGAACAGGAACTCATGCGCGTGCCAGCCGACAGGGTCGAACGCCGCGGGCAGGGCCAGATGGCCGGTCAGCATCGGCACCCAGAGCACCATGGACAGCGCCGCCCACACCGCCGCACCGAAGAAGAACGGCCGGAACCCGTAGGTCAGGAACGCGGGACCGGTCGACATCAACGTCGTCGCCGGATCGCTGGCGGACTGGACCCGCTGGCGGCGGCGAGGCCTGGGCGCGGGAAAGGTATTGAAACGACCCCTTTTTGATACCATTATCGCTCATGCGATTTGAGTACGACCCCGCGAAAAGTACCGCGAACCTTGCCAAGCACGGCATCGACTTCGCGGACGCGCAGGCGCTCTGGGCGGACGACCGGCTGCTGGTCCTGCCCGCCAGAAGCGCTTTGGACGAAAGCCGGTGGCTGGCCATCGGACAGATCGACGGGCGGCACTGGACCGCCATCATTACCCTGCGCGGCACGGCGATCCGTCTGATCTCCGTGCGCCGCGCGCGACAGGAGGAACGGAATGTCTATCAAGGCAACTGATCTGGACCGCGCTTTCGACGACGGCGAAGAGGTCCTGCACCATTTTGACATGACGAAGGCCCGCCGCCCGAACCTCGAGGCGCGCCGCGTCAACGTCGACTTTCCCGCATGGATGGTCGACGGCCTCGACGCCCGCGCCGCCCATCTCGGCATCACACGGCAGGCGCTGATCAAGATGTGGATCGCGGAGCGGTTGGAGTGAGGGGCGGTTTGGTGGACGGAGTATCGCACCGCTCGAAACCATGTTCTGCTCCGACCCTGAAAATGGATGAAGAGGCCGCGGCGGTCGTCGATCAAGACCTATCCGACCTGGACATTACCCGATTAATCCGCTGGACTGGGAACGGCAGCCTAGGTCAGCCCGCATCATAATGCGCGTGCCGCGGGGGTTGATGGGCGCGATCTAGGCTTGCGCCTCTAAACGGGGGCCCCCTTATCAACGGCTGATCCGCGAGGCGGTGTGGACGCTTGCTACAATTATCGAGAAAGTGCCTATGGACTACCCAAATTTCAACAAACATCCGTTTCATTTACCAAGCGATGTGGTAACTCTTTGCCAACAACAAGGCGCCAAAGAGTGCATTGAAATCGTATTTTCAACTGCCATAGAGCCCAAAGAAATTAATAAATTTCAAGACCTTATGCAGCGGCTGAAGGTGGGAGTTACATTTCATCACCAAATTTACCGGGACCTTGAAGCTCAGTCATTCCCAACGCTCATAAGTTATTCCGACCCCGACAATCCAACGCAATTTAAACTTCAGTTTACCAGCACTATCGAATTGCGCCAAGGGCCGTATCTCAGAGCGTATATTGGACTATCCGACAACTTCTTGGAAATCTCACCAGCCCAAATTGCAGCCCGACTACTTAGCATGATTAATTTGATGTTTGGAACAAGCGGCGCCTATGCAGTCTGCGAGATTGGCAGTTGGAAAATTAAAGACTCAGCCGCAGAGTGTACACGCGAGATCCAAGGTTACTACACTTTGCCGGGCAGTAGAGAATGGAGCAAAGAGTTCAGAGATTTTTTGAAAAGCCGCAAAGTAAGCCTGATTGAAGACTTCGAAATCCGACCAGATGCGGCAGAAATACTTTTGATTGCCGATTCTCAATCACATCTTCAAGTGCTAGCGCTTGACGAGAGGACAATACGTAATAGGCAGTTTCTACTACTATGGACAGCCTTGGAAAAACAGATAGGTGACGGAAAGGATCGGAAGCAATTCTTCTTGAACTTTGTGGGCTCGAGCTCGCTGAACGAAAAGGTATTCAACTACTGGACAAATATTCGAAATGGAATCGTCCATAAGGAAGGAAAAGATTCACCTTCAGGGAAAGACGTAGAGCATTTGAGGATCCTACTACAACTGGCCTTTATTAAAAAAAGAGATCTGGCAATTCTATTTGCAAGAGAGATCGAAGTCTATTTCGCGACTACCGACGGCTCTGCCGCACGGAGCGACACTGAGCAGCATTCTTCGTAGGAAGGCTGGGCAAAAAGCCGGACGCATTTAGCCTACCAAACTGGTACGGGCGGCGGGAGTCGAACCCGCACGGGCCAGGCCCTAGCGATTTTAAGTC
>DAIRDI010000445.1:0-2530 GCA_036796235.1 Candidatus Competibacteraceae bacterium
CGCACGGTGGGTTCGCTCACGCCCAACGAGCGCGCGGGCTCGGCGGCGTTCCAGAACCACCCTCACCGCTGCCGTCCTTGTTGAAAGGGAATCCTGAATTTAGTAAACATAACATGTTCAAGTGTTATGCGGTCGGAGGTCGTCGTGAATTTCAACATCTATCTGGATGACTTTACGGGTCAGCAGCTCGTCATGGCGGCGGAGCGTACGGGAGAGACCAAGAACGCCTTGATTCGCAAGGCGGTGGGCGAATGGCTGGCCCGCCACGGCCAGTCCCAGTGGCCGGACGAGGTGCTGTCCTTCAACGGGATGGCGGAGATGCCGCCCTTTGAATCCGGCCGCGCTCAGCTTAACCCGCCAGCGGCGGACCCGCTGGCATGAAGTACCTGCTCGATACCTGCACGGTCAGCGACTTCGTCAAGGGCCAACCGGGCGTGTTGTCCCGGATCAAGGCGACCGCGCCGAACCTGGTGGCGATCTCCAGCATCACCCGAATGGAAATCGAGTGTGGACTCCTGTTGAACCCGGAGCGCGCCAGGAAGCTGGCGCCCGTCATCAACGCTTTCCTGAACGCCGTCGCCACGCTGGCGTTCGACGCGGCCGACGCCCAGGCGGCGGCGGGCGTTCGCGCCGCCCTGCAACGGCGGGGGCGGCCGATTGGCGCCTACGACATCCTGATCGCCGGTTGTGCGTTGGCCAGAGGTCTGATCGTGGTGACATCCAACGTGGGTGAGTTTCAGCGGGTCGGCGGCCTGATCGTGGAAAACTGGCGCGAGCCCGCTTAACCGCGAGGCCATCAGCAAGGCCCGCGATCTCGCCGGCGTCTGGTGACGCGGAGTCGTACATCCTGGCCAGGCTTGAGACGCTGGTTCGGTAAGGCTGGCGATGGGTTAAGGGCTTTTTTGTACGGCCTCTTCAAGCCGATGAGTTTTCCTGACTCGCCAGCCAAGCCCCTAGATCGTCCGGCGTCTGGAAATCCAGCAGCGCTTCCATCAGAGCTTCGGCCTGCTCCAGCGACAACCGGCGAATCCGCTGCTCGTGCGCGGACGCTAGCGGCTCTCCGAATCGCCGCCGCAAGAGTCGTAGCGCCAGTTCCACGCTTTCTTCCTGGCGGCCCTCCTGGCGGCCCTCCTGGCGGCCCTCCTGGCGGCCCTCGGCAAAGACTTCCTGATAAAAGCGGGTTTGTCTGAGGTCGGTGTCGATCAGTCCCAGCATGGCTTGAATCTCCTCGCGGCTGAGCGTCGGTAGTTTGTAGACCAGAATGGTCTCCACGAAATCCGCCAGTTGCGCGGGCGACCAGTCCGTCCAGGACGCCATGCGCGCCTGTTGCAGCAAATCGGCGGCCCGCGCCAGGCTATCCTCTGGCGCGCTGACGATCAATTGAACCAATCCGACCCCCGCGCCCGTCACCGGTCGATCCCGGAAGTCCTCCAAATAGACTCGCCGAACTTCCGGCAGGCTCACCAGCGAACCGTAATGCCGGGGATTCAGGCGCTCCTCGGCGCGGGTCGGATAGATCACCACCGCCCGCCAGGGATGCGGCGGCTGGTTCCGGTACAGGTACAGCAGCAGTTCGGCGAAGAACCGGCCGTAAAACTCTGGGTCCGGCTGCGCCTGCACTTCCACGAACACCACCGGCGCGTCCGGCCGGTCGGCGGGCGGCGCCAGCACGCCATCCAGCCGAAAGGCGGTCTGTTTGATCTCCTCGGCGCGGAAGTGATACGAGCCGGCGGAGGGCAGCTCCAGTCCGGCCAATTCAAACACCAGGGCCGGCGCGTGCTGAAACAGGCGGTAAAACAGGCTGTCGGTTTTCATCGCGCGGTATTGTGCCTCAATCCGGCGCCGTCGTCCCGATTGGCGAAGGTTGGGCCGAGCGATTTGGTCCAGTGATTGGGCTTTGTGGCTCTCAGGACCATGCTCGACGCGGAGAGAATGCCTGAAGGAGTGCTGGCGCCACTGTCGTGGCGGCCTGTCGGGCATGACCCGCCCGATCATGAAAAAGCGTGGAGAAGCCTGCTGGCTTCTCCACACTGAGGGGTTGCGGGATGGGGCTATCGGATGATGGCGCTGACCGAGGTCGTACCGTTATCGTTGCCGATGGTGAGTCCGACTGTTACTGCGTTCGTGGTTCCGCTGAGGTTGGCCCCGTAAGCCGCGGCTTGGAATCCGAAGCGATTGCCGCCCAAGGGCGCGATCAGCGCTTCGATCGCAACGTTGTTGATTTTCCCGGCGAAGGCATACACGCCAAGCCGTCCCTTGCGAAACGCGCCCGCCGGAATCGTCGTAGTGAAATTGGCGACTGTGAAAGTGACCGGATCTCCGTTATTCCCCTCAAGGTTAATCCCGTCGCTGCCCTGCCCCAAGGTGAAATTGGATAGCAGGAAAAAAGTCTTGAGGCGCTGGTTGATCCGGAGTGGGTTAACGCTGAAGGTGCTGAAGGTGCTGAAGGTGCTGATACCGGGTCCGCTCGGGTCTACAATAAAGTTGTCCATTAATAAAGCCCAGTAATTTATTGAACAACAAACGAATT
>DAIRDI010000446.1:0-2528 GCA_036796235.1 Candidatus Competibacteraceae bacterium
TCGCTGGGGCTATTTCATTCCCTGGCAAGGAATTTTCCCAAGAGATGGCGGAATGGCTCATCGGTCACGAACGACCTCTCGCCACCTACAAACCCTATTTCTGGAGAAACCCCAATGAAAGCCACGATGCCCATCGACAATCCCGAGCGCCTGCGCCTGGAGCGCCAGCGGGCCGGGCAAGAGAACTGGCGATTGTGGGGACCCTATCTGGCGGAACGGGCCTGGGGCACGGTTCGCGAGGATTACAGCGCCCACGGCGAAGCCTGGGAGCATTTCGACCACGAACAGGCCCGCTCCCGCGCCTACCGCTGGAACGAAGACGGCTTGGGCGGGATTTGCGACGAGCAACAGCGGCTGTGCTTCGCCCTCGCCCTGTGGAACGGCCGCGACCCGATCCTCAAGGAGCGGGCGTTCGGTCTGACCGGCAATCAGGGCAACCACGGCGAGGACGTCAAGGAGTACTACTTCTATCTCGACGCCACACCCAGTCACAGCTACTTGCGCTACCGGTACAAGTATCCCCAGGCCGAATACCCCTACGACGGGCTGGTGGCGGAAAATCGCCGCCGGGGTCGGCGAGACCCGCCGTTCGGCCTGCTGGACACTGGGGTTTTCCACGACCACCGCTACTGGGACGTGGAGGCGTGCTACGCCAAGGCCGGCCCCGAGGAAATCCACATCCGCATCACCGCCGCCAATCGGGGTCCCGAGGAGGCGACCCTGCACCTGTTGCCGCAGCTCTGGTTCCGCAACACCTGGGCCTGGGGCGACGAGGAGAAGGCGCGGGAATTGGCCGAGTTGCGGGGCGATCCGGTCGAGCCGTCCGGCCCGCCACCGGTCAAGCCGACCTTGCGCGCGAGCGCCGCGCCGGCCGGCGCGCGCTGGGCGGTGCGCGCCGAGCATCCGACCCTGGGCGCGTATCACCTGTACGGCCGACAGTCCGCCGAGCCGCTGTACGTCGATAACGAACACAACGCCGAGCGCCTCTGGGGATCGGCCAACGCCATGCCCTACGTCAAGGATGGGTTCCATCGCCGGGTGGTGAACGGCGAACAAGATGCGGTCAATTCGGCGCTGGAGGGGACCAAGTTCGCCGCCTGGCATACATTGACCGTGGCGGCGGGCCAGCAGACGCAAATCGAACTGGTGCTGAGCGCCGCGCCGCTCGACCGACCCTTCGCCGCCAGCCCGGCCGTATTCGCCGCCCGCCAGTCCGAGGCGGATGGGTTCTACCGCGACCTGTTGCCCGAAGCCACGACCGAGGATCGCCGCATCCTGCGCCAGTCCCTGGCCGGCATGATCTGGAGCAAACAGTTCTTTTATTACGACGTGGCCCGCTGGCTGGACGGCGACCATTTCCCACCGCCCGACGTCCGCAAAGAGGGCCGCAACCGCGCGTGGCGGCATCTCAAGGCGGCCGACATACTGTCCATGCCCGACAAATGGGAGTATCCCTGGTTCGCGGCCTGGGATTTGGCCTACCACTGCGCCGCGCTGGCGCTGGTGGATGTCGATTTCGCCAAGGACCAGATCGAACTGGTGCTGAAGGAGCGCTACCTGCACCCCAACGGTCAGATCCCCGCCTACGAATGGGCGTTCGGCGACGTCAATCCCCCAGTGCATGCGATGGGGACCCTGAAAGTGTTTCGCGCGGAACGGGTGCAGCGCGGTCGAGGCGATCTCCAGTTCCTCGAACGGGTGTTTCACAAGCTGCTGTTGAACTACGCCTGGTGGATCAATCGCAAGGACAGCGAGGGCAACAACGTCTTCGAAGGTGGTTTCCTCGGGCTGGACAACATCTCGGTGTTCGACCGCTCCCACCCGCTGCCGGCCGGTTACGCGCTCAAGCAGGCCGACGCCACCGGCTGGATGGCGATGTTCGCCCTGAACATGACGGTTATGGCGCTGGAGCTGGCGACCGAAAATCCGGCGTATGAAAACATCGCCATCCAGATTTACCAGCAGTTTCTGGTGATCGCCAACACCATCGGCGGCCATGCGGGCAACCCGATGCCGCTGTGGGATCAGGAGGCCGGATTCTTCAAGGACCTGATCACCACGCCGGACGGCCAGTATCATCGAGTCGATGTCTATTCCTGGGTGGGGCTGATTCCGCTGTTCGCCTGCGAGGTGGTGGACCGGCGGCTGCTGGCCCAGGTCCCCCAGTTCCGTCAGGTGCTACGCCAGCACCGGCACGGCGTGTTCGACGGCAGCGTCATCTGCCAGTGCCCGAACTGGGAAAACGACCGGGGCGAACATCTGCTGTCGCTGGTCACGAACCGGATGCTGCCGCGCATCCTCCAGCGGCTCCTGAGCGAAGAGGAATTTCTGGCGCCGCACGGCATCCGCAGCGTCAGCCGCCTGCACGACACCCACCAGGATCTGGGCACGCTGCCCGGCGTCGGCGCGGCCCTGATCGAGTACGTGCCCGGCGAGTCCAACTCCGACCTGTTCGGCGGCAATTCCAACTGGCGCGGGCCGATCTGGCTGCCGACCAACTACACCCTGGTTCAGGCGCTGGAGAAGTT
>DAIRDI010000447.1:0-2526 GCA_036796235.1 Candidatus Competibacteraceae bacterium
TTGCAACACACCGAGCGCGTGGTCGTTATCCAGCAGCAGGGCCATTCCCGGCAGGGCCGGCTCCCGGGCGACCACCTGACGATCAGGATTCGACAGCATGAAGGGCCTCCGTAACGGGTCGTGGACTGGACCGTTCGGCGCGAGTCTGGAACAGCGCCGCATAACGGCCACCCCGGCCGAGCAATTCGGCATGGGCGCCCTGTTCGAGGATTTCGCCGCCTTCCAGATAAACGATCCGGTCGGCGTGCGCCGCCAGTTCGAGATCGTGGGTGATCATCAACACGGTGCGGCCCTGGGAGAGGTTTTCCAGGGCTTCGATCACCGCTTGCTCGTTGCTTCGGTCGAGGCCAGTGGTGGGCTCGTCGAGGATCAGGATCGGACTGCGGCGCAGCGCCGCCCGGGCGATGGCGATCCGTTGCCGCTGGCCGCTGGACAGCGTCACGCCACGTTCGCCCAACACGGTGTCGTAGCCGTTCGGCAGGGCGGTGATGAACGTATGGGCGTTGGCCAGGCGCGCGGCGCGTTCGATCTCCTCGACGCTGGCGTCGGGCGCCCCATAGCCGATGTTGTCGCGCGCGCTGGCGGCGAACAGCAGGCTGTCGGGCAGCACGATGCTGATCTGGGCGCGCAGGGAGTCGAGCCGATACTCGCGGATATCGACGCCGTCGATGAGCACGCGGCCTTCGTCCGGGTCGCGCAGGCGCAGCAGCAGGCTGACCAGGGTGGATTTCCCCATCCCGGAGGGTCCGACCACCGCGACCCGTTCGTCCGGCTCCACCGCCAGGTCGAGGCGGTTCAAGACCGAATGATCCGGTTCGTAAGCGAAGCTGACCCGATCGAAACGCACGGCTCCCCCAAAGGGCGGCGCGGGCCGGGCGTTCGGCAGATCTCGAACCTCGGCGGTCTGTTCCAGCAGATCGACGACCCGTTCGCCGGCGGCGGTGGCCCGCGCCAACCGTCCGGTATATTTGGCGAATTCGCGAATGGGACGGAAGGTGTTCTTGAGATAGGTCAGGAACACGATGAGATCCCCCGGCGTCAGCACCCCGGTCAACACCAGCCGGGCGCCCTGCCACAGCACCAGCGCGGAGGAGAAACCGATCAAGACGTCGACGGTTCGCTCCAGATTGGCGGCCAGGCGCTTGGCCTGGACTCCTTCCTTGAGGCTCTTTTGGCCCTCGCTGGCGAAGGTCTTGGCGAAGGTCTTCTCCAGCGACAGCGCCTGAATGTCGCGAATGGCCGCCAGGGATTCCGCGGCGGTGGCCGCCATCGCGCCCTCGCGCTGGCGCTGCTTGCGGCTCACCGCGTGAATGCGCTTGCCGAAATGCAGGCTGGCCAACCAGAGCAGCGGCAGCGGCAGCAGGGCGAGCAGCGCCAGCCGCCAGTTCACCCACAGCATCACGCCGATCATGCCGACCAGGACCAGCACGCTGGCCAGCAGGGGCAACATCGCCGTCACCGTGGTTTCTTTCAGCAGGTTGATGTCGCCGATGATGCGGACCGTCAGTTCGCCGGTCTTGGCCTTGTTATGAAAGGAGAGCGACAGCCCTTGCAGGTGCCGGTAGAGGTCGTCTCGCACCTCGGTCAGCACTCGGTTGCCGACCAGCGCGAAACCGACGGTGCTGGCGTAGGACGCGATGCCGCGCGCGGTGATGACCACGATCAGCGCGATGGCCGCATAGGTCAGCAACGTCATGGGTTCCAGACCATCCACCCAGGCCCATCCGGACGCGCCGCCGGCGGGCGCGGCGACGACCACGCGGTCGATCACGAATTTCAACGGCCAGGGCTCCAGCAGCCGGGCGCCGATGCTGGCGAACAGCGCGAGCATGGCCCCGGCGATGAGCAGGACGTGCTTGCGGAGGTAGGGTCGAAACCGGCGCAGGATGCGGCCCAGGCCGGGCGGCGACGTGGCGGGATCGGCAGAGCGTTGGCGGGGAGTCATGCCAGCTTCTCCATCCAGTGAGTGGTGATGGCCGGCCGAAGACGCGCCAGATTCAGAATTCGCGCGACGACCGCATCCCAACTGTGTTCGGCCAGCACGCGGGCGCGCGCCGCTTCGCCCAAGCGTCGGCGCAAAGGGGCGTCGCCGCGCAACCGCTCCAGCGTCGCCGCTAGCGCGACGGGATCGCCGGGCGGGCATAGCAGCCCTGTAACCTCGGATTGGACGACTTGGTCCAGGTCGCCGATGCGACTGGCTGCCACCGGCAGGGCGGCCGCCATGTACTCGTAGATCTTCAGCGGCGAGAAATAAAAATCCGCCAGCTCGGGGTAAGGTGCGACGCCGACATCCATCTCGGCCAACTCTTCCGGCACTTGGTCCGGGGCCACGGCCCCGGTCAGACGCACGGCGGAGCCGATGTTCCTTTCCTTGATGGCCGCCTCGATTCTCCCCCGTTCCGGACCCTCGCCGACGATCAGGAGCCGGCAATCCGGATGACGGGCATGCAGCCGGGCGAAGGCGTCCACCAGCACGTCGAGTCCGTGCCAGGGTTTGAGCGTGCCCAGGAAGCCGACGGTGAAGGA
>DAIRDI010000448.1:0-2524 GCA_036796235.1 Candidatus Competibacteraceae bacterium
TGCGCGAGATCGAAATGGAAACTCAACGCGGATTCTTCGATTATATCTTCGAAGATATCGACGTTTTCGACCGAGCGAGAGAGTTGGCCGACGCCAAGTTTAATGCTTACAAGGCCGAGATGGTCAAAAAGGCTGATGACCTGGCTCAATCTCGGAGCCAAGAGAAAAAAGAAAAGGATGCGGTCTCGGCTTGATCGATGAAAATGGCGAGAACAGAAAACGGAGTTCCGTTACTGTTCTCGCTTCTGCGTTCACAACCGCGCCATCCTCTGCTCCATCCTTTCTTGTCCCACGTTGGTGTAAATCTGCGTGGTGCTGATGCGCTCGTGGCCGAGCCGGGCCTTGCTGTCCACCAGGTCCGCGCCGGCGTTGAGCGGGTTAGTGGCGTCAGTATGCCGCAATTTATGGGGGGAAATCTTCTTCTCGATGCCGGCCTTCCAGGGCAATCGCGCGATGTGGGGGGTTGACAACAGACTGATCGCCAGGGTAGCGGGACGTGAGGGTACTACACTACGCAGGACTACTATTTTTCGGAAGGTTAGGAGTGTACATAATGTCGAAAATTATCCTTGTTTTCTCCGATGGAACCGGCCAAGAGGGCGGTGTGCGCAACGACACCAACATTTACAAGATCTTCAAAATGGTGGAGGACCGCACGTCGAATCAAATCGCGTTTTATGATCGCGGCATTGGCACGGGCTGGAGGAAGGTTACCGGCAACATCGGGGGCATGGGCATATCCCGCAACATTCAGGAGTGCTACCGGTTCATTTTCGATCACTATGAAGCGGGTGACCAAATCTTTCTTTTCGGATTCAGTCGGGGTGCCGCCACGGTGCGCAGCTTGTCCAGCTTTATTCACTATTTCGGCATCCTGCCCAAATCCCGCCCCGAACTGATTGCCAAGGCTTACAAGATTTACCAAATATCCAACGAGGATCAGCGCCAAGCGGGGGCGGCTGAGTTTGTGCGCCACCATCGCGTGATGTGGACGAAAATTAAATTTATCGGCTGTTTTGATACGGTTGCAGCTTTGGGTTTACCCTTCGAGCCAGCCAGCGTCTTGCTCGATGGTCTACCTGGCTTCAGGCATCAGTTTCATAACTTTACGCTTAGTGAAAGCGTGGAGCACGCCTACCACGCCTTGGCGATAGACGATGAGCGGAAAACGTTTCACCCCGTCCTGTGGAACGAAGCCATCAAGACCGAGCAAACCGTAAAGCAGGTCTGGTTCAGCGGAATGCATACGGATGTGGGTGGTGGATACAAGGAACACGGTCTCTCTGATATTCCCTTGGTGTGGATGACACACATGGCCGTCAATCATGGACTGAAAATCTACCCGGAATTTAACAAGCATAATGGAGTCAATATTTCCGAGAACGCGGATGGTTTCATGCATGACTCCAGAGGTAATGGGATAACCAAGTTTTATCGCCAACAAGTCCGCGTATGGGAAAGACGTGGAGAGAAGCCAGTGATACACGAGAGCGTTCTAACGCGCACTCGGAATGAATCCAACGCGAGCAACCCGGCCTATCAACCATGGATCAAGGAACTTCCTAATACAACTGAGCCGTGGGTAAAATACGAGGACCAGGCATGGCGTGGGCAGTGAGCACTCTTTCCAGTTAGCGGCGGACAGCTTAACAAATAGTGACAGGTATTACCAAAGCCGGTTGCAGTGAAACTGGAAAGGGCTTATTTTCCTCCTGTAAAATTTTTCCGGTTCTTCGAAAGTTCTTGTGGAGCTATCAGGTACGCTCTGGAGTGCGATGCGCCGTACCCGGCGGCATTGCCAGACCGATGGGCCACCGCGCCCGCCCGTAGGGCGTATTTGAAACCGGGCCTGGATGGCAGGCGCGCGCCCGGGCGCTCTCCCCCACCTTTGGCCCCAATGGATTCAACCGCTTGCGCTCGATCTTCCCATTGCTGGGGACGGTCGGCCGGCGGCGGCCCGCACCCTCGCGCCGCCGCCGGGTCTAAACGACGTTAGCCGACTCACCATGGCCGCCGACCCGGGAGGACATCGCCATGAAGCCTGATCCACATCGCCGCCGGCTGCTGTTGGCCGGGGCCGCCGGGCTGCTGGCCGGCCCCGCGCGGGCGGCCCGCCTGCTGGACCCCACGCCGGCCCAGACCCCCGGGCCGTTTTATCCCCCCGCGCCGCCCCAGGCGTATGACCACGACCTGACCCGGGTCCCGGGATCGACGGGCATCGCCCAGGGGCGCATCACCGACCTGCGCGGGCGGCTGCGCGACCGCAACGGCCGGCCGATCCCGTCAGCCCGCCTCGAAATCTGGCAGTGCGACGCCACCGGGCGCTACCACCACCCCCGAGATCGGGGCGGCGCCCGCGACCCGCACTTTCAAGGCTTCGGCCGCACGGTCACCGACGCCGCCGGCCGCTACCACTTCCGCACCATTCGGCCGGTCCCCTACCCCGGCCGCACCCCCCACATCCACCTCGCGGCCTTCCCGCCCGGCGGATCGCCCTTCATCACCCAGATTTACGTCCGGGACG
>DAIRDI010000449.1:0-2521 GCA_036796235.1 Candidatus Competibacteraceae bacterium
CCAGTCACTGCTCAAACGCGAAGTTGTTCGCCATATAGCGCAATTCAAGGCTGCGGCTGGAGGCGCAGCTTGAACCGGATTTGCACCTCGTCCGCCACCGTGTCGGTATCGGCCCAGGGACCGTCGCCGATGTTGAAGTCCAGCCGCTTCAGTTCGAATTGCCCCTCCGCGAGCAGATCCTCGCCCTCGGCCAAAAGCGTCAAGGGTACGACGATTTTCTGGCTGACCCCCTTGAGCGTCAGGGTCCCACTGATTTCGTAGCGATTCTCGCCCAGCGCCCGGAACTGGGTGGACTCGAAAACCGCCTCCGGGAAGTTGGCGGTGTCGAACCAGCGGCGGCGCTTGATCTCCGTGGTGAAGTCCCGCGTCGGCAGCATCACGCTGTCCGTGTCGATCGCGATGCGGGCGCGGCTGGTTGCGAGGGCCGCCAGGTCGATGGCGGCGTCCGCGCTGAATTTCTGGAACCGGCCCTGCATGGGGACGCCCATCTGTCGACCGGCGAAAAGAATCTCGCTCTGTTCCAGAACCAGCACCTGACCGGCCTGAACCCCGGTCGCTGCGATGCCCAGCAGCGCCGCAATCATCCACAACCCCATCGTCCACCAGCCACGTTTCATCATCGTCGTCACTCCCGGCGCCCGCGTCCCGGCAGCATCCGCGCCAGCACGTCGTCGCGTTCGATAAAATGGTGCTTGAGCGCGGCGCCGACATGGGCGGCGACCGCGGCCAGCAGCGTGTAATTCAGCCACTCATGCAGGCTTCGCAGCCGATCCGCCAGGTCTTCGTCGACGCCGACCAGATCCGGCAGGGGCCACCACCCCAGATACACCACCGGCACTCCGGAGGCGGAACTGTACAGCCAGCCGCTGAGCGGAATGGCGAACATCAATCCGTATAAAAGAACGTGGACCGCGTGCGCCGCCCCACGTTGCCAGGGCGGTATCGTCCCCGGCAGCGGCGGCGCGGGATGGGTCAATCGCCAGAGCAGCCGCAGCGCGACCAGACCGAGGATGGTGATCCCCAGCCACTTGTGCCAGGACATCCAGCGCAGTTTCTGCGGGCTGAACTCCATGTCCGCCACGGTCCAGCCCAAGGCGAATCCGGCCACGATCAACACCGCCATCAGCCAGTGCAGGCCGATGGCCACGCCGGTATACCGGGTTGCGGTCGTTGCTCTCATTCCGGTTCGTCCTCCGTCCTACCTGTCCAAGCTCGGAAAATCCTTCACCAGCCTTCCGCAGGGTTCAGTTGCCAGCTTACGCGCCACAACATGGCGGCGCGCACGGAGTTGAGTCTATAGGAGATTGATTTTCGGGCTATTCTGCAGCGCTTTACTGATTGCTTGACCTGCATTTATCGGTTTTCCGCAAGCCCTGTTTCATGCATGAAATCTGTGTTTCGCCTAGAGATTGTCTGCTTTTTAAAACACCCTGCTCAAATATTGTCGTATATAGACAGAGCGACGCTTCGCTATCGCACCACAAGATATTTACAGTCTCCCTGTTGTGGCTTAGGCTGTCATACTCGTCCATCGAGATTCTACCACTCGCGTGCTCGGCGGCTCACAACGGGTGTGCTTTCTTAAATTATTTATTTAAATATCAAACAGTTAATTCCGCTCTAGCAGAGCTGGGGGTCCCTGGATAACAAACGGATTCAATCAGGATAATCATCACCATTAAAAATTACCAATATCGTTAAAAATTACCAATATCGTTGGAGCAAAAATGGCTTTTATCACGCATTGGCTGAGACGAGTCTTTTCGCCGATTCATATCAGGTCAAAAAAAGACCACACCTCAAAAGATTTTCGCTGCGTCACGATTCAGTATCAAAACAACCAGGCTTGCGAGGCGGTGCGGCAGCTCGAAAGCCGCATGAATCTATCAACCCGATCCTCACCGCTGGTCGAAACCAAAGAGCGGTTTTTGTCGCGGGCAGCCCCTCTGCTGCCACTGGCGGGATGCACGGCGAAGTATTGCCGATGCCGCTACATCCACTACCAGGATCGAAGACACCAGGAACGTCGCCATTTTCACAATCAGTATGAGGCCTCAGCGCTGACGCCTCCGAGTCAGGAACGCCGTTCGAGGATCGATCGGCGTCAGGCTCGATGAACGAGCGACTCATCTCCAGTCGACCGACTCCGCCGAAACCCCCGCCGCCGCTCTCGGATCAAGGTCGGCTGCCTCCGCGCGCGCGCAGCGTCACCGTCCCGACAATGATCGCCCCACCGACCAGCGCCAGCGCGCCCGGTGTTTCCCCCAGCAGCAGAAACACCCACAGCGGGTTGAGCACCGGTTCGATCATCGGCAGTAAAACCCCTTCCACGGCGCGGATCCGCCGCAATGCCAAGGCGAACAGCACGTAGGGCAGGCCGAGTTGCACCACCCCGAGCAGCAGCAAGCCGACCCAGCCCATGGGGTCCGGCATGGATTGAAACATGAACGGCAACCCGATCACGGCCGCCAGCAGGTTGCGGGGCACGGTCACGAGAAACGACTCGCCCGGCGGCAATTCC
>DAIRDI010000450.1:0-2505 GCA_036796235.1 Candidatus Competibacteraceae bacterium
CGGACAACTTGACACTCCAGGGGTGAATTGTTACGTTGCCTTAGCACTCCAAGACTGAGAGTGCTAAATCAGGAGGGGTCATCGTGATGCCTGGTACGGAATCCACTCTGGCGGGTTATCCCGCTCTCAACGAGCGCACCCAGCATCTGTTGCGAACGCTGGTCGAGCGCCACATCCGCGACGGCCAGCCGGTCGGGTCGCGAACTTTGGCGCGCGATGCCGGATTGGATCTGAGTCCGGCTACCATCCGCAATGTGATGGCGGATTTGGAAGATCTGGGCTATCTGCGCGCGCCGCACACCTCGGCCGGGCGGGTGCCGACCGCCCGGGGTTACCGATTCTTCATTGATGAATTGCTCCGTCTGCGTCCGCTGGACCAGCGGGAAGTTGAAACCTTGCGCCGCCGCATCGATCAGCCGGTGAATAATCCCGCCGAACTGGCCCGCTCGGTTTCGGATCTGCTGTCCGGCATCACGCAACTGGCGGGCGTGGTCATGCTGCCGCGCCGTAACGTCGTGACCCTGCGGCAGGTTGAATTCCTGCCCCTGTCCGAGAACCGGGTGCTGGTCATCCTGGTGCTGAACGGTCAGGAGGTGCAGAATCGCATCATCCACACCCGGCGCTCCTACAGCGCCGCCGAGTTGCAACAGGCCGCCCAGTATCTGAACGGGCAGTTCACCGGCAAGGATATCCAACAGGTCCGGGAGGCGCTGTTGCGGGATTTGCGCGAGACCCGCGACAGCCTCGACCGCTTGATGCAGACCGTGGTCGAGATGGCCGAACAAACCTTCGAGACCGAGCCGGACGGCGAGGATTACGTGGTGGCCGGCCAGACCCACCTGATGCAGTACGCTGATCTGTCCGACATGGACAAGTTGCGGCAACTGTTTGAAGCGTTCAATCACAAGCGTGATTTGCTGCACCTGTTCGATCAATGCCTGCACGCCGATGGGGTGCAGATTTTCGTCGGCGAAGAGTCCGGTTTCGAGGTGTTGGAAGATTGCAGCGTGGTGACCGCGCCCTACAGCGTGGCGGGACAGGTGCTGGGCGTGCTCGGGGTGATCGGCCCGACCCGGATGGCCTACGAGCGAGTGATTCCGGTCGTGGACGTGACCGCCCGGTTGCTGGCGGCGGCGTTGATCGCCCAGCGCGTCTGAGCGCGCCCTTGAATTCCCGCCGTTCAACCCCAGTTCCCCCCTATCAGGAGCGGCGTCGGCCGCTCGACCGATTCGATCCCCGTGACGGAGAACCCATTCATGACCCCAACCAACCCGGCCCTGAATCCCGGCGCGCGCCCGGAGGATTCCGGAGCAAACCCGCCTTCCGCCGAACCCGCGCCCGCAGCATCCGCGCCGGCCGACGAGATGGACGCCGAGATTTTGGTCAGCCGCGAGGAATTCGAAACGCTGCGGCGGGATTTGGACCAGGCGCTGGCCAAGGCCGACGAGCACTGGAAGTCGTATCTAAGCGCCCACGCCGAAATGGACAATCTGCGCAAGCGCGCCGAGCGCGAGGTCCAGAACGCCCACAAGTTCGCCCTGGAGCGCTTTTTCGGGGAGCTGTTGCCGGTGCGCGATAGCCTGGAAATGGGCCTGGAGGCGGCCACCGATGATGTCGACGTGGCCAAGCTGCGGGAAGGGATGGATCTGACGCTCAAGCAACTGGCGGCGGCGATGGAGAAGTTTGGCGCCTGTGAAGTAAACCCGTTGGGCGTCCGGTTCGATCCGAGCCGCCACGAAGCCATGGCCATGCTGCCGACCGATCAGGCCGAGCCGAATACCGTGGTGCAGGTGCTGCAAAAAGGCTATCTGCTCAACGACCGGTTGATCCGACCCGCCAAGGTGCTGGTCGCCCAAGCCCCGGCCCAGCCGGCTGGTTAAACCTGAAAAATCCGTCCGACCGTTGAAAATCCACCCAATCATCCCCACATTCAACGACAGGCCAGGATTAACCACCGAATCCCCTGAAAATCTTAAAATTTAGAGAGTATGACCATGAGCAACATTATCGGCATCGACCTGGGCACCACCAACTCCTGCGTGGCGATCATGGAGGGCGGCAAACCCCGGGTGATTGAGAACAGCGAAGGCGACCGGACCACGCCCTCGGTCGTTGCCTTCCTGGAAGACGGTGAAATCACCGTCGGCCAGCCGGCCAAGCGCCAAGCGGTCACCAACCCGCACAACACCCTGTTCGCGGTCAAGCGGCTGATCGGCCGCCGCTTCGACGAGAAGGAAGTGCAGAAGGACATCGACCTGGTGCCCTACAAGATCGTCAAGAACGACAACGGCGACGCCTGGGTCGAGGCGCGCGGCAAGAAGATGGCCCCGCCGGAGATCTCCGCCCGGGTGCTGATGAAGATGAAAAAGACCGCCGAGGATTATCTCGGCCACCCGGTCACCGAAGCGGTGATCACGGTGCCGGCCTATTTCAACGACAGCCAGCGCCAAGCCACCAAGGACGCCGGACGCATCGCCGGGTTGGAAGTCAAGCGGATCATCAACG
>DAIRDI010000451.1:0-2487 GCA_036796235.1 Candidatus Competibacteraceae bacterium
TAAGGCGATTTCCGGAAATGATCATCCCTGGAGGTCTCTGGGTTCCCCCCTTTAGCAAAGGGGGGTTAGGGGGGATTTCTCCGTTGACGTGGCGCGCTCCCGTGGCGAAATCCCCCCGGCCCCCCTTTTTCAAAGGGGGGAGGTGCCTCCCATTCAGGTAAGGTCTTTGTTGGAAATCACCTAAAGGCCTGGAACACCAGCGGCATGTCCTTGCTCATCCGTCCACCGAACACGAACGCGCTGATCGGCACGCCGGCCGGATCTTCCCATTTCGGATCGATGCTCGGCACCTGGCTGGCCGGGGCGGTGAAGCGGGCGTTGGGGTGCGCGGCGGGCCGGCCACAACCGGGCGTCCAGTCCTCGCCCTTCCAGTCGATCGCATGCGCCGGAGGTTCGCCGTCCATACCTTCCCACCACACGTCGCCATCATCGGTCAACGCCGCATTGGTGACGATGCAATTCTTGGTGATGCTGAGCATCGCATTGGGGTTGGAGGCCATATTGGTGCCCGGCGCCACGCCGAAAATGCCCGCTTCGGGATTGATGGCGCGCAAGCTGCCATCCGGGCCTTTCTTGATCCAGGCGATATCGTCGCCCACGGTGGTGACTTTCCAGCCTTCAAAGCCCTTGGGCGGCACCAGCATCGCCAGGTTGGTCTTGCCGCAGGCGCTGGGCATGGCGCCGCCGAGGTAGGTTTTCTCACCCTGCGGCGATTCGATCCCCATGATCAGCATGTGTTCGGCGAGCCAACCCTCATTGCGGGCCATCACCGAGGCGATCCGCAGCGCCAGGCACTTCTTGCCGAGCAAGGCGTTGCCGCCGTAGCCCGACCCATAGGACCAAATCTCATAAGTTTCCGGGTAATGGACGATGTACTTGCGCTTGATGTCGGATTCGCAAGGCCAGGGGACGTCTTTTTGACCCGGCGCGAGCGGCGCGCCCACCGAATGGACGCACGGGATGAAAAAGCCGTCCTCGCCCAGCACGTCCAACACCGCACGGCCCATCCGGGTCATGATTCCCATGTTGACCACGACGTAGGGGCTGTCGGAGATTTCGATGCCGATCTTGGCGATGGGCGAACCGAGCGGACCCATGCTGAACGGGATGACGTACATCGAGCGACCGCGCATGCAACCGTCGAACAGGCCGTTCAGGGTCGCGCGCATTTCCGCCGGCGGCGCCCAGTTGTTGGTCGGACCCGCGTCTTCCTTGTTGATCGAGCAGATGAAGGTGCGGTCCTCGACCCGGCCGACGTCGGAAGGATGCGAGCGCGCGAGATAGGAGTTGGGCCGTTTTTCCGGATTGAGACGGATGAAGGTCCCCCCTGCGACCATCAGGTTGCAGAGCCGGTCGTATTCTTCCTGCGAACCATCGCACCAGACGACCTGCTCCGGCTTGCACAGCGTTGCGATCTCGTCAACCCAGGCAAGCAGTTTCTGGTTGTTGGTGGGCGCGCTGGCGATGTGTGGCGTGTTGCTCATGACTTTCCTCCTCCAGTGATCGTGGTCGTAATGCTGAACGGGCCGTCGGTTTCTCGCCGCCCTCATCGAGCCCTCACGGAACTCCGACGCTTTGGGAAACTTTCTTGTTGATTAGTTATTATATGTTGCCTTACAAGAATATAGCTTATAGTAAGCAAGCCTACAATTCAACCAGAAAATTGGAATTCTGGAGGCTTGTTTTCTGGTTAGAACTTTTTGCCGGAAGCCTTAAGTCGCCATTCCCACGAAGCGGGAATTCAATAAGAAAATGAAAAAGATGATATTTTCTTGCGCCAGCGCGACGGAAAGCGAAAATTTCCCTGGTTTTAGGCTGATGTTAACCGCTTCTTTGTTAGAATTTCGTCACTGAGGCCACATTCATGATCATCCATGATTCCTATCGAGGTCCGGGCTTCCTCCTCACCGACTCCGCTCGCCTCCTGCGCAAGCTGATCGACCGCCGCTTGCAGCCGCTGGGGCTATCCCGCGCGCAGTGGTCGATTCTGGCCATCCTGTCCAACCATGATGGTCTCTCCCAGTCGCAAATCTCCGAAGCACTCGAGATCGAGAAATCCACCGCGGGCCGATTGATCGACCAGGTCCAGAAAAGCGGCTGGATCGAACGGCGTCCGATCCCTGGCGACCGGCGCCTGTGGGGCGTCCACCTGGCCGATCAGGCACAACAACTGATCGCTGAGGTCGAGGGCATCATTTTGCACACCCGCGCGGAAATGCTGCGCGGCCTGTCGGCCGAACAGCAGCAATCCCTGTCCGAACTGTTACAAACGGTGAAAACGAACCTGGCCGCCGCCCTCAATCTCGATCAGGCGCAACTTCACGGCCAAAAGTTCGAGGACACGGTAACCCGAGCAGAAAAGAGAGAAGATTGAGTGAGGGGGGTCATCGAGATCCGCTGCCCCCTCCAGACTCAATAAACGATATCCGGCTACAGCCGTCGAGGCATTCCTCGCCCTGGCTCATTACGCCCCGATGAGTTTGCGGA
>DAIRDI010000452.1:0-2484 GCA_036796235.1 Candidatus Competibacteraceae bacterium
CCTGCGTGAACGTGACGAAGAACCGCTTGGCCGTCAGATCGTCGGGGGCCAGCGCAAACGTTCCCCAGAGGGTAAACCCGAGGAAGTCGTCATCGATTTCGTTGTGGTACCGCCAGTCGGTCACGTCCGGAAAGCGGGCCTTCACCGCGTTCAGGGCGTTTTGAATGGCCGCCGCCGACAGGATCATCGCGCTCATCCTTAGTGTTGGTGGCATTTGCAAGGAACGGTCTCCCGTCCTACAGCAACAAATCCCGGCCTTGTCGCCCGGTTTCCAGCCGGCGTTCGATGACCGCCTTGGAGCGTTCCTGCTCGAACAAAGTGATCGCTCGATCCACGTCCACCAGATTCTGGGCGATCATCCCGCAAAGACCGGTTCGCAGCGCGTACAACCGGAGGACGATGCGATCTTCGGGGTTTTTCGCCAGCAGCGCCGCCCATTCTTTGTTCGCCACCGGGTCGGCGCAGAAATGGGCGGGTTCCGGGGCGCTGGGTTCGGGCTCGGCAGCCGCGACCGGCGCCGGCCCCACGGCCAGCGCCAGCGCCAGCGCCAGCGCCAGGATGACCAGATGTCTGGTCGTAGTCATGGCTTACTTGACCGCGCCCTTGACCGCGTCGGCGGCTTTATCCTTGGCCATGTCGGCGGCTTTGTCCTTGGCCATGTCGGTAGCCTGGTCCTTGGCCATCCCGGTCAGGTCGCCGGACCCCGCGCCGGTCAGAGCGCCCGCCGCGCCCGCCGCGCCAGGGAGCGCGCCGGTTGCGCCCGCTGCGCCGGGCAGCGCGCCCGCCGCGCCCGCAGCTCCAGGGAGTGTGCCGGCCTGGTCTTTGACTAAGTCGGTCGCCTGATCCTTGACGGCCTCGGTCGCCTGCTGCTTGGCCGCGTCGGCGGCCATGCCCTTCAGATCGCTCGCCATCGCGACGGCGGAGGTCAGCGCCAAACTGGCGCCCAGCGCTACAAGAATCTTGTTCGACTGCATCGGTACGGCTCCTCAAATTATGCGTTATCGGGGACGGGAAAATCATCGGCCCGCGTTCGGGCCGCGACAACTCCCATTGAGTATAGTCCGCTATCTGCTTTGCGGGTTCTAATTGGGAGGCGGCGCTCGGGGCCAAGAGGCAGCCACGCGATAAGGCACGATTTTTGGTTAGGCCGAGGCCATTGCGCCGATCTGGAGATTGTGAGGGATGTGCGGAACAGACTTGGCATCAGCCGCGCTCGTAGCGCGTCGACTGCATGCTGTTGGCGTAAAATCAAGCAGATCCGCGCGCCGCATTGCAGAATGAACACCACCCTGTCTGCGGGGTCCGCTCCTCCTGCTAACGAGCGAAGCGATAGCAGGCGTCGTGACGCGGGCCGGTGTTGGGGCAACGTCTCCTTAGCCTTTGCTGGTTTCGTGGCCGAAAGTGATTTGGTTTCCGTCAACATCAAAAGCCATAAAATCCCTCATCTCGTAGGGCCGATCTTGTGGTTCATTCTGCGTCTCACATCCCTTTGCTTTTATTTGGGCATAAAAGTCATCCACGTCGTCGCAGTAGATGTAAATCGCCCCGGAACCGGGAGGTCGCAAAGGCGAATGGTTCTGCGATAGGTGAATCAATACCTCTCCGTGCTTTACCCCGGCATACTCTTCGAACCGGAAATCCTCGGTGAATCCAAGGATGTCAGTGTAGAACTTGAGGGACTCTTCGACGCTCTTCACGCTGAATACAGTGGCAGAACAGTAGGTTTTCATATTTCTGGCGAACTCCTGAATTAAGCCGAGCTGCGATGCGGCTTCGGCTTGAATGAATTGTGCGCGCCCGGCATGGGCATGAACTGATGGGGTTAAAATCCCCTGTAGGAGTTACCGTACCGCACCCGACTGGGTCAAACTGCGTGGGAGGCTCGTACCCGTAACCAGCGTTAGCGACCGTCAACCTACGGTGACTTTTTCCCATGCCGGAGGCAGCCCCCCGTGCGGACCCGCCTGCGGGGTGCGGTGGGAACTGGGGGAGAAAAGCCCCCGGCGATCCGATGAGGCGTCACCTACTGTCGTTCATTCTGCGACTCCCAAGCTTTGCGGGCTTTGCGCTCCTGATAAAGCTCGCCAGCGCTAGCCAGGGCATAGATGACCATGATGGCTGGGGTTGCCCAAGGTGACAGGAAATGCGCAAGCGCAGCGCAAGCGATGCCGACAAAGATAACGCCGAATGGCGCCGAGAAACGGGTGACGCCAGATAGACGAGTCAAGACCAAAAATACAACTAAGCCGCCGAAGCTGCCGGCGATGAAATGAAGAAGCACCGTGGCCATGCTCCCCCTCTTATGCCCAACCGTTAGTTAGAGGCGTTTTTGTACAGCCTCTGGCGATCTAACCTATTGAAAAAAACCCCACCCCAGCCCTCCCCCGCAAGGGGAAGGGAGTTTTGCGTGGGACCGTTATCGCTTATTTGATCACCTTGCGGGCGGTGGACAAGTATTCCCGGCCTTTGGTCAGCACGGTGTCA
>DAIRDI010000453.1:0-2452 GCA_036796235.1 Candidatus Competibacteraceae bacterium
CCCAACCGCCAGCGGCCCTCCTCGCAGCGGGCCAGGTTCATGGCTTCCAGAGCGCCCAGCACCGCCGCCACGGCCTTGACCGGCTGGCGCGGGAACCCGGCGGCGAGTTGCTCGACGGTCCGGGGACCGAGGGCCAACCGTTCGCGGACGATGGCGACCTGGTCGCGTATGGCCTTGGGCCACGGGCATTGGGCGACAGGCTCCGCGGCGGTGGGCGCGTCCACTCCGGTCAGGCGTTCCTGTGGACCCAGGTTACTAAGTGATAGTTAGCAGGAATAAAATGCACATTATTACTCGAAAACGCCTGAACGAGTTTGCAGAGAAACATCCTGAAACCAAATCGGCGCTCGCGCATTGGTATGAATTGGCAAAACAGAATGATTTTACTTCTTTTTCTGATCTACGCTTGACATTCCCTAGTGCGGATCAAGTCGGCAAGCTCACTGTATTCAATGTTGCGGGTAATAAGGTAAGGTTGGTTGCCGCTATTCACTATAATAGGAGAAAAATCTACATCAGGGCCGTTTTAACGCACCCAGAGTATGACGAAAATAGATGGAGGAGATGAAAGTATGCAGAGCCTCAAGATAAGGAAAGCCGAACAAGCGTGGACGCCGATTGCGGACTTTATTTATGTCCCTCACGACGAGAAAGAATACGATCAACTGGTTAATTTCCTCGATGATTTGATCGACGAAGTGGGTGAGGATGAAACTCATCCCTTGGCGGCCATGATGGAAATTCTCGGTGTGCTCATCGAGCATTATGAGAGGAATCACGTGCCGGAATTGACCAGCGATTAGCTCAGTCGGTCATTAAAAAGCTGGATTACCCCAGTCCAGCCGCATCCCGCGCCGCGATCGCTCGACCCGCGTGTTAACGCCCCCAGATACGCCAGAGTCCGCGCGGTGATGGAATCCGCCGATTGTGTTGATACTCACCCCAACCGCCAGCGGCCCTCCTCGCAGCGGGTCAGGTTCATGGCTTCCAGAGCGCCCTGCACCGCCACCACGGCCTTGACCGGCTTGCTCGGGAAGCCGGCGGCGAGTTGCTCGACGGTCCGGGGACCGAGGGTCAGCCGTTCGCGGACGATCGCGACCTGGTCGCGCATGGCCTTGGGCCAGGGGGATTTGGCGACCGGTTCCCCAGTGGTGGGCGCACCCAGGCGGCGGCGACCTGCACCGAACTCCAGTCCCGGCGCAACGGCTCGATGACCGTCGGCATCACCAACCGCTCCACGTAGGCGCGGGGCGTGTAATGCGCGCCGAGCTGGCGGCGCTCGCGCGGATCGAGGGCGCGTTCCAGCAAGGTGCCGAAAATCTCCGGCTCCACCAACCGCCAGTCCTGATGGGCCGCGTCGATCAGCCACTGAATCTGCGCCGCCGTCAGCGGCATCGGATCGATGTTGTGGAACAGGCCGCCGTTGAAACGCTTGAGTTTCACCATCAACCCCGCGTCGTAGCCGCCCTCGTTCATATTCCGCCACAACGCCGCCACCGCCGCGACGAAATGCTTCGGCTGGTCCCGCAACCGCTCCAGCAAGCGGGTGAAACCCTGTTTGGGCAACAGCTCCACATCCTCGGCGAACATCGTGAACAGGCACCGCATGAGAAACCCGGCCACGCGCGGCACCGCGTAACCCTGCGCTTCCAGGGACCGAGCCAACGTCGCCAGGGTATTGCTGATCGCCCGCGTCACCCGCGCGGCGTGCTGGCTGGGATCGAGACCGAGCGGGTCCAACCAGACCTGGCGCACGCGCTGGCGGAGAGCCGGATCGCGCAGCTCGTCCAGGCGAATGCGATGATGGCTGGGATCGGGAAAGGGCGCGTAAATGCCCCCGGAGCAGGTGAACTCCGCGTACAACTCCAACGCCCGCCCGATATCAACCAGCACGATAAACGGCGGCCGGCCCTCCTCCGGGGGCAAGTTGCGCGCGTATTTATCGGCCTGATAATGCGCGGCCAGCATCGCCTGATCCCAACCGTGCGTCGCCGGGGCCTGGCCGGTCTGCTTGGCTTCGAGGACGAAGCGCCGGCGGTAATACAGATCGATATAGCTGCGGGTCACGCTGCCGTCGGGATGGCGGATCTCGACCCGGCGCTCGAACACGTAGGCGTTGCGCCGGGGGTCGTCGCTGGCCGGCTCCGGTTGCGGCAAGTCCAGCGCGGCGCACAGTTCGGCCAGGAAGATTTGCCCGTTGGGCCGCTCGCCGCCGAGATCGCCGCTCCAACGGGCGATGAAGGCTTCAAGCCGCTCGGCGGCGGGGTCAGGCAGGTCGTCGGGAGGCATGGGCGGCGGTCTTGGTGAGGTGAGGGGAAGGCCACTCTGAAAGCGTGGCCAGCAAGGTTCCTGAAAATATAGCTAGTGCCTGACCGGAAAGGCCCCCATTGCATCGTCAGCGAGGCGACCCCGGCACCCGGTTTCGTAGGGGCACGGCGCGCCGTGCCCCTAC
>DAIRDI010000454.1:0-2412 GCA_036796235.1 Candidatus Competibacteraceae bacterium
CGCCCAGCGCCGTGCCATAGCCACCGGTCGCCAGCGAACCGGTATTGCAATGGGTTAGCACCGCCCCGCGCTCGCCCAGCAGGGCCGCGCCCAGTTCCCCCATCCGCCGGTTGGCGGCGAGATCCTCCGCGTGAATCGCTCGCGCCTCGGCCAGCAATCGCTCCACCGGATCGCCGCCCGCCTCGGCAATCACCCCTTCCATCCGCCGCAGCGCCCAAACCAGATTGACGGCGGTCGGCCGAGCGGTGGCTAATTCCACGAGATCAGCCGCGATCGCGGCTCGCCACCGATCCGGGTTTTCGGCATGGCGCCTCCTGGCCGCCAACACTACTCCATACGCGGCGGTGATACCGATGGCTGGCGCACCGCGCACCACCATGTCGCGAATGGCCTGCGCCACCTCCGCGGCGGCCGTCAGGCGCTGGTAGCAGGTTTCGCCGGGCAGACGGCGTTGATCCAGTAGTTCCAGAGCATCCTCGCGCCAGAGGATGGCGCGCACGCGATCGTGGGCATACGGCATGGCCAATTCGATCCACCGTTAAAAAGCTGAAAATACGAGATGAAGGGTAGCGATTGTGCGCCGACGACCGGCCAGCCACCAACCTGAAATTAACCACTGGTATAGCGCTCCCAGACGATTTTTAGGTTGGGTTAGGCCGTAGGCCGTAACCCAACATCTTGATTGTGTTGGGTTACGCGCTGCGCGCTAACCCAACCTACATCTGAAATTAACCACTGGTATCATCTCGGGCGTTTTCCGCGACGGCCTCACCCTGGCGCCAAACTTGACGGTGTTATACTGCGGCGCATCAAACAGCACCGCCGGGGAGGACCGTTCGCGGCGCGGCGTTCGAAGTTGCAACCCGGCTTTTCTTCCCTGGCCCGAGGAGTTCGCATGACCACCAAGACCACCAAGACCACCGAAGCAACGGCGCAGCCGAATCGCGATGTCGTTCTCGTCGATCTCGCGTTGCAGGGCGGAGGCGCGCACGGCGCGTACACCTGGGGTGTGCTCGACCGCCTGCTCGAAGTGCCCTGGTTGCGCTTCGACGGCATTTCCGGCACCTCGGCGGGCGCCATGAATGCCGTGGTGATGGCCGATGGCTATGCGGCGGGCGGACCCGAGGGCGCGCGGGAGGCGCTGGCCAAGTTCTGGAAGCGCGTTTCGGATGGCGCGCTGCTCAGCCCCTTGCGCCGTGGCCCCTTCGAAATCCTGATGGGTCTCTGGACCCTCGATTACTCGCCGGTCTATTTAGCCCTCGACCTGACGTCGCGGGTCGTTTCGCCTTATGACCTGAGCGCTGGCGCGGTGAATCCACTGCGGGCGATTCTGGAAGAAAGCATCGACTTCACCAGGGTCGCCAGCGCCCCGATCCGTCTGTTCGTCACCGCCACCAACGTGCGCACGGGGCGCGGCCGCGTGTTTAGCAACGCCGATCTGTCCATCGATGCCCTGATGGCCTCGGCCTGTCTGCCCACGATGTTCCAGGCGGTGGAAATCGACGGCGAATCGTACTGGGATGGCGGTTACTCCGGCAACCCGACGATCACGCCGTTGGTGCGGGATTGCGTGTCCGAGGACACCATCCTGATCCAGATCAACCCAATCAACCGACCCATCATGCCCCGCACGGCGCGCGAGATCCACAACCGGCTCAATGAAGTCTCCTTCAACTCGCCCCTGCTGAAGGAGTTGCGCATGATCGCCCTGCTGCGGCAGGTGGCCGATCCCGGCAAGTGTGAGGGCGCGGTTTGGGCCAAAATGCGCATCCACCGGATCACGAGCGAGGAGATGACCGAACTGAGTTCCTCCTCGAAGCTCCTGGCTGAATGGGAGTTTTTCTGCAAGCTCCGCGATAAGGGCCGGCGCGCCGCCGAAGCGTTTCTGGAAGCCCACGGGGCGGATCTGGGCGTGCGCTCGTCGTTCGACCTGGACACCCTGTTGGAGGGGGTTTGATTTATGGGGCTGCTCGGCATTCTACTCGGCCTCGGCTTTCTGATCTGGCTGTCGTTTCGCGGCTGGAGCATCCTGGTGCTCGCGCCAGTGGCGGCGCTGATCGTCGCGTTCGCGGCGGGCGAACCCCTGCTGGCGCACTGGACGCAAACCTTCATGGGATCGGCGAGTGGCTTTCTCGCCCAATTCTTCCCGCTGTTCCTGCTCGGCGCCGTGTTCGGGAAGCTCATGGACGACAGCGGCTCGGTCTCGACCATCGCCCGCTTCATGACCGAGACGCTCGGGCCGCGCCGTGCCATGCTGGCGATCGTGCTGGCCGGCGCGCTGGTCACTTACGGGGGCGTGAGCCTGTTCGTCGCCTTCTTCGTGCTCGGGCCGATGGCCCAAGCGCTGTTTCGCGCGGCCGATATACCCAGTCGCCTGATGCCGGCCGCCATCGCGCTCGGCACCTCGACCTT
>DAIRDI010000455.1:0-2410 GCA_036796235.1 Candidatus Competibacteraceae bacterium
AGAGGCTCCAGACGGGTATCGCGCGCGCGCGCCGCGCTGGCCACCACGCGCAGGCCGCGATTGCGAAACGTCACCTGCGCTCCCAGCCCCTCCAGCTTCGGCCAGCCAGGCGCATAATCCAGCACCGCGTCCTCGACCTGGAACCGGGTTTCAAACAGACCCTGGTCCTGGTCGAACGGGAAAGCGCTCGCCGGACCGCGCAGAACCCCTTCCCCGGACACCACCCGACCGCCGACCAGCGCCCGATCCAGCCAGGCCACCGCCACCGGAGGAATCACCGCCACCGGCAGATAGCGCCAGGCTCGATCGACCTGAACCCCGCGATACTCAGTGCGCAAATCCA
Source organism: Candidatus Competibacteraceae bacterium (assembly GCA_036796235.1). GTDB lineage: Bacteria > Pseudomonadota > Gammaproteobacteria > Competibacterales > Competibacteraceae > REEE01. Next base: position 344 of record DAIRDI010000455.1, read on the forward strand.
GCAGAGTTTCCCCGGTGTCGGGCAGAGTCACCCGCCCCCAGAATCGAGCGTCGAGATCGGCGTTGGCCAACTCCAGGCCAGGACTGTCGAATTGTAGCCCGGCGGCGAGACGCTCCCAGTTCACCACCCCAGCCAGCGTGTCGAGGGTCACCGGCGCCCGCAACAAGCCGCCGGTATCGACCGAGGTTTGCCGGCTGTCCAGGGTAATACGGCCCCCCTCAGGCGTCAGCTCCAACACCCCAGACAGGTTCCCGAATCCCGGCAACCCATGGGCGGGCCGCCACGCCGCTTCGCGCAAGCGCGCGGTGACGGTCCATGCGCCGGCGTCGGTTTGCAAGGCGATTTCCGACAATTCGCCGCGCGGCGCGAGCGGTTCCAGCCATCGCCGGGTCGGCTCGTCCAACCAGGGCAGCATCCAGGCCCAGACCTCCGGTATGGGCCAATCCCACGCCCGACCCCGCCAACGCTCGCCATCGCTGGTCAGTTCGAACCGCGGATGCGGGGTTCGATCGACGCCTTTCCCGAACCGGGCGCCGCCGTGCAATCGCCAGCCAGTCGCTCCGGACTCGAAAGCGGTCTGGCCCTCATTCGGCAGCTCCAGCGCGAACTGGAATCGCCCGCCGCGTCCATCCGGTCCATCGACGGTAAAGATCAACCGCTGGCCTTGCGGGACCTCCTGAAGCTTGAGGTAAGGATGCGGGAAACGCAGTTCGACGCCATCCGGTCGGCGCACGGTCAGTTGCTCGCCGACGATCGCCAAGCGACGCAGGCCGAACAACCAGCGCGCGAGTTCCGAGACGGGCAGCGCGGCATCCCCGCTTTCAGCGTCGGAATCGGCGGTGGTCCGCAGTCGCGGCATTCCCTCCAATCCCGGCTCCAGGATCAGGTTCGCGCCTTCCAGACGCAGATCGCCGACCGCCGGCCGCCATTCTCGCAACGAACGCCACAGGTCCAAAGTGACCAGCGCCTGGCTGAAAGTGGCGAAAGCGACTTCGCTGTCGGGATCGCGCAAGCTGACTTCTTGCAACCGCAGGCTCAAATGCCCGCCGTCCCAAACCGCCGTCACCGTCTCGATCCGCACCGGCAGATTCAGGTAATCGCGCAGCGCGCCCGTCAGATCGTCGCGATAATCGTTCAGACGCGGCAACAGCCACCATTGACCGAGCGCCGCCACCAGCAGCACCGGCAATAACAGCGCCAGGATCAGCCAGCGCGTCCAACGAAACGCTCGGCGAGCCGCGCGAACCCCACGGCTCACATCAGCACCACGTCGTATTGTTCGCGGGTGTAGAGCGCTTCCGCCTGGAACTTGACGGGAATCCCGATGAACGCTTCCAACTGCGCCACACTGGTCGATTCCTGATCCAGCATCGCGTCCACCACCTCCGGCGCGGCCAACACCACGAACTGGCGCGGCGAGTACTGGCGGGTCTCGCGCAGCAGCTCGCGGAAGATTTCATAACACACCGTCTCGGCGGTCTTGATCGACCCACGGCCGTGGCACAGCGGACAAGGCTCGCACAGAATCTGCTCCAGGCTCTCGCGGGTGCGCTTGCGGGTCATTTCCACCAGGCCCAGCGGCGACACCTGGGAAATATGGCTCTTGGCGCGATCCTTTTCCAAGTGCTTTTCCAGCGCCTTCAACACCGCCTGCCGGTGCTCCTCGCTGATCATATCGATGAAATCGAGGATGATGATCCCACCCAGATTGCGCAGCCGCAGTTGCCGGGCGATGGCGGCCGCCGCTTCCAGGTTGGTCTTGAAGATGGTCTCTTCCAGATTGCGATGCCCCACATATGCCCCGGTATTCACATCGATGGTGGCCATGGCCTCGGTTTGATCGACGATCAGGTAACCCCCGGACTTCAACAGCACCTTCTTGCCCAGCGCCCGCTGGATTTCATCCTCGATCCCGTACAGCTCGAAGATCGGCCGCTCGCCGGGATAGTGTTCCAGGCGCGACACCATTTCCGGCACGAACTTGTCGGCGAACTCCAGCATCCGCTGGCAGGTCTCGCGCGAATCGATGCGGACTTTTTCCACGCTGTCGCCGACGAAATCGCGCAG
>DAIRDI010000456.1:0-2408 GCA_036796235.1 Candidatus Competibacteraceae bacterium
CCCGGACCCGATCATCCCAGCGCTTGTCAACCCTCTACATAGCGCGATTGCCCTGTTGGTAAGGCCGCCTTGACTCAGGTCTTGGGTTGAACATATTATCGTTTGAATTAGTTAAATTTCCTGACCGCAGTGGAGAATGACGGTGAGCAAAAGTTCGAGTATCGGATACACGATGGCGTGCGTGCTGGTAGCGCTCGTGGCGCAGGGCTGCGGCGACAGTGGAACGAAGGTCGACGCCCCCACGATCGCGTTTGCATCGATCCGGGACGCCATGGCACAGGGACCCGACGGCTTTCAAAGCTACTTCCAAACCATCCGCGGCCAGAAAGTTCAATGGTCCGGAAAAGTGGTCGAAACCACGCGCGAGTTCGGCGACGACTATGCGGAGTTCGGCTGGATGCACGTGGACATGGACGAGGACGGTCAGGGGCAGCCCGGCAAGGATGTCATGTTCATCATCAAGCCGTCGCAGATCAAGAGCTTCACCCCCGGTCAGACGGTCACCTTCGCGGGCGCCATCGACGAGTACACCTCCGAAGGCGACAGCATCGTGCTCAAGCTTGAAGTTAACAAGGTCGAAGTTAACAAGGTCGAGTAAGGAGGTCGTGGCGATGCCGCCGTGATTCACGACGCCCGAGCATGGACGTCGTGAATCACGGCGGTGATTTTTTCATCTTGGATAACCAGCTTCAGGCTTGCCTTTACAGCCAGTTCGAGCGTTATCCTGTCTCGCGCTCGAGCGCCGGTTATCAACGGCGCCGATGCTTCAACACCACCAACGACCGACCCTGCGTCGGATAAGGCTCCTCGGAAGGATGACCGAAACCCTCGGTCGGCTGGCCGCGGGGCAAGGCGGTATCCACCAGCACCTCGAACATCGCCTCGTCGCGCAAGATCGGCAGCACGAACGGGATTTCCTCGTGATGGGCGTTGAACAACAGCAGGAAATCATCGTCCTCCAAGGCGTGGCCACGCTCGTCCCAATCGCCTAGCGCGTTCCCAGGTAAATACAACCCCAAACAGCGGGCGTAATCGTGGCTCCATTCGTCGTCGTCGATCTCCCGCCCGTCGGGATTGAACCAGAGAATGTCGCGAACCCCATTGCCGTGAATGCCCCGGAAGTAATGCCGGCGGCGGAAGGTGGGATGCTCCCGGCGCAAGCGCACCAGTCGCTGCGCGAACATCAATAACTCGCTGTTCTCCGGCAACCAGGCCAAGTCCCAGTCGAGCCAACTGAGCGCGTTATCCTGGCAATAGGCGTTATTGTTGCCGCGCTGGGTGCGGCCCACCTCGTCGCCGGCTTGCAGCATCGGCGCCCCCTGCGACAGCAGCAGGGTCGCCAGCAAATTGCGCCGCTGATGCAGGCGCAGCGCCAGAATTTTGGGGTCCTGGGTATCGCCCTCCGCCCCGCAGTTCCAACTGCGATTGTGCGACTCACCGTCCTGGTTGTTTTCCCCGTTGGCCTCGTTGTGCCGTTCGTTGAAACTGACCAAATCGTACAGCGTGAATCCGTCGTGGGCGGTAATGAAATTGATGCTAGCGCAGGGACGGCGACCGTTGTGCTGGTAAAGATCGGCCGAGCCGGTCAAGCGGTAGGCCAGCTCGCCGATCAACCCACCCTCGCCGCGCCAGTAGTCGCGCACCACATCGCGGTATTTGCCGTTCCATTCGCTCCAGCCGACCGGAAACTGACCGACCTGATAGCCGTTCTCGCCCACGTCCCACGGCTCGGCGATCAGCTTGACCTGCGCCAGCACCGGATCCTGATGGACGACATCCATGAACGCCCCGGCCTGATCCACCTCGCCATCCGTCTCCCGCGCCAGCGCGGCGGCCAGATCGAAACGAAATCCGTCCACATGCATCTCCTGCACCCAATAGCGCAAGCTGTCCATGACCAGTTGCAGCACCTGGGGATGGGCGGTGTTCAGCGTATTGCCGCAGCCGGTGTAATCCATGGTGTAGCGGGGATGCTCGGGGGACAGGCGGTAGTAAACCGCGTTGTCCAGACCGCGAAAACTCAGGGTCGGGCCGAACTGGTTACCTTCGGCGGTGTGGTTGTACACCACGTCGAGGAGCACCTCGATGCCCGCCGAATGCAGACTCTTAACCATGCTCTTGAATTCGTTCACCGGATGGTCGGTGGCGGCGTAGCGCGGGTCGGGCGCGAAATAGCCGATGGGGCTGTAGCCCCAGTAATTGCGCAAGCCCCGATCGAGCAGGTGGCGCTCGTCCACGAAATAGTGGATGGGCAACAACTCCACCGCCGTCACCCCGAGCGCCTTGAGATAGTCGATCACCGATCCACAGGCTAGGCCGGCGTAGGTGCCGCGCAGGTGTTGCGGCACATCGGGATGGCGCATGGTGAAGCCGCGCACGTGCAACTCGTAGATCAGGGTGTCGTGCCA
>DAIRDI010000457.1:0-2407 GCA_036796235.1 Candidatus Competibacteraceae bacterium
TACAAGCCGGTCACGTCGATGTGGCTGATCGGAATCGCATCGATGACGAACCACCGAAGTTCCGGACCGGCGGCATCGGCCACGGCCAACGCCCGCTGTTTGAAGTAGGGGGCGTTGAAGAAGGTGATGGGGCCATTGAAGCGATAAAGCGCCAGGCCGGAAAAGGTTTTGGCGCCGGGGTGTCGTTCGATGGCATGGAAGCCGGGCAGGCCCTCCACCTTGCCGAGCACCTCGTCGCGGGGCCGCGCGGTCAGCCTGATGAAGCGCACCAGCGCCAGCGCCACCGCGAGCAGAATGGCGTCGATCGCGCCCACCGCCACCACGCCCAGCGTGGTGATCACCGACAACCCCACCTCGCGCCGGTCGATCTTCCAGATGTCCCGCAGCGAGCGCACGTCGAACAGCGAGAACGCCGCGAACACCAGCACCGCGCCCAGCGCGGCGATCGGGACATACCGCAACGGTTCGGTCAGGAACAACAGCACGGCTGCCATGGTCGCGGCCGCGACCAGACCGGTGACTTGTGTGCGTCCCCCAGCGGAATCCGCCATCGCGGTCCGCGAGTCGGCCCCGGTGACGGCGAATCCTTGGGACACCGCGGAGGCGAGGTTGGCGGCGCCGAACGCCGCGAACTCGCGGTCGACGTCGATCTCGTAGCGGTTCTTCGCCGCGAAACTGCGGGCGGTCAACACGCCGCTGGTAAACAGCACCAGAGCCAGGCCCGCCGCGCTGGCCGCCAGGGTAGGCAAATGTTCGAGGGGAACGGTGGGCCAGCGCAGCGGCGGCAGCCCGGCGGGCACCGGACCCAGAATCGCGACCCCCTGACCGTCCAGTTTCAGCAGGGCCACCGCGATGCCGGCGGCCACCAGCGCCACCAGCGCGGCGGGCAAGCGGCGCAGGAACCGGCGCGCGAGAAACAGCACGGCGAAGCTGCCCAGCCCCACCGCCAGGGTCGGGCCGTGGGTTTGCGGCAGCTTGGCGATGAATTCGAGCAGGCGGGGAATGATGCCGCCGGACTCGATGGGAAAACCGAACAGCTTGCCGATCTGGCCCAGCAGGATGCTGATGGCGACGCCATTAAGGAAGCCGACCAGGATCGGCTTGGACAGGAAATCCGCCAGCGCGCCGAGTCGCAAGAAACTCGCCGCGATGCAGAACAGGCCGGTGAACAACGTCAGCATGATCGCGAGCGACGCATACAATTCCGCATCGGCGACGGCGAGCGGCGCAACGGCGGCGGCGATCATCGCGCACGCCGCCGCGTCGGGATTCACCATCAACTGCCGCGAAGTGCCGAAGAGAGCGTAGGCCACCAACGGCAGGATGCTCGAATAGAGGCCCACGACCGGACTGAAACCGGCGAGTTGGGCATACGCGATGGCGACGGGCAACGCGACCGCCGCCACCGAGATGCCGGCCACCAAATCGTGCCGGAAGTCGGCGGCGAACCGGTAGCGCGCGAGCGCCGGCAGGCCCGGCGCGACGCGCGCCAAACGGTCGATCAGGTGGGTCTTATTGCCGCTCATGAGCGATTGATTCATTAGTTCCAAGACGTTGTAGTTGTAGGGCGGGTTAGGCGTCAGCCGTAACCCGCCATTAACGGAACTCCCGGAATGGCGGGTTACGCTCCGCTAACCCGCCCTACGACTCATTTAACGACGCATCCCTTCACGACTCATTTAACGACGCATCCCTTCACGACTCATCACCGCGATTTCCAAGCCTCAATCGCGGCGGCGGGCGCCGGCTCCAGGTTGATCGCCAACTCCTGGACATACTCGGCCAATACCTCGTCACCGACCTTGATGTCACCAAGATCGATGTCTTCGGGCACGGTGAGAACCACCGCGTGTTCGGCGCCCCGGATGGTCACCTCGCGCTGTGCCTTGTCGATGGCGACGACGTTGGCCAATACCTGAACCGTCTCGCGCACCACGCCGCCCGGCGGTTGGTCCATGCCGGCCCGCTCGACGCTCACCGACTCCCGCCTGACCCGGATGCCGGTACTGCTGTCGGTCTTGTAGAGCCCCACCGCCAGCGCTTGACGGTACTCGGTCACAATCAGGTCGCCGGCTTTGATTTCCGCCAGCCGGCGAACTTCCGGGGGTACGTCGACGGTGAAAATTTCGCCTTCCTGGTTTTGGAGAGTCAGTTGCCGTTTCCCGAGATTCACCGCACGCACTCGCACGGTCGAGGTGATGATTTCATCAATCTCGGCTTGGGCGGTTTTTCCGGTAACGGGCGCTTTCTCCTCCGCTGCGATGGTGGTCGCAGTCACGCCGAGCAAACTCAATACGCCCAAGGCCGCTGGGAACAGGTTCTTCACTTTCATTAGCTTTCCTCATCACTCGTCAGATAGTGTTATAGGTAGAGGCGCATGGCTGTATGCCCCTACCCTGGCAGTTGC
>DAIRDI010000458.1:0-2391 GCA_036796235.1 Candidatus Competibacteraceae bacterium
GAGGTCATGACGATGCTGCCGCCGGTCTTTTGCGCCAGCATGTGGGGAACGACGTATTTCACCGCCAGCCAGTAACCCTTGAGATTGACGTCGATCATCATGTCCCACCATTCTTCGGTGATGTCCCAAGTCAACGCCATGTCGGCGATGCCGGCGTTGCAGACCAGAATGTCGATGTGGCCAAAGGCGGCGATCGTCTCGGCGACGGCGGCGGCCATCGCCACGCTGTCGCGCACGTCGGCGATCAGTTCCAGCGCCCGGCGCCCGGATTCCCGCACCTGGCGGGCGGTCTCTTCCAAATCGCTGCGTCCCGCCAGTGAGTAACGCGGATAAGGGAGATCGTGACAGATATCCAGCGCCGCGATGTCGGCCCCTTCCCTGGCCATTAGCACGGCATGAGCCCGGCCCTGGCCGCGCCCCGCGCCAGTGATAAATGCTACTTTACCTTCCAGTTTGCCCATTTTCCCCACGCCTCCAGATGCAACCCACCGCCGCGCCACCGCTCGGCTTCATGGTGATCGCGGGACCGGCGGGTCCCCAGGAACCCGCCGGCGCTGGCCTCAGTAAACGCCGCACATGCCGTCGATGCTGACTTCCTCGATCAGCAATTCTTCCATGACCTCGGGCGGTTCCATGGCCGGTTCGGGATGCCGAGCCAGCGCCTCGGTCGGGGTTGCGATCACCGGGACTGGCGAAACGTCGAGAGAGGGGGTTTCCGGGCGTTGTTCGACAGGGATAAACATCGGGATGATCTCCTTCAGGTTGATGGATGAATGGGGATACTACAAGGGTAGAACAAGACGGGAATGAACCATGAACGATTATCTCCGCCAAGTCAGGCGCGGCAGCAGCGGACGCAAAGTGCGCCGTTGCTGACAGCCGCGCCAGAGTCCGATTTGATACGCGGCCAGTTCCATCCAGTAAAGGCCGACGAAGACCGGCGCCGCGAGTTGGGGTTGCAGCCGCCGGTGATCCGCCAGCGGCGCGACGACGAGCAACAGGAGAATTGCGGGTAGCCACTGGGGTTGGACGATTCCGACCGCCAGGAGCGGCAAGCTGTAGTAGCGAGCGACATTGGCGCTCAGGTGATAAAAAGCCGCCGCGTGCTCTCGGCCCAGCGCGACGGCCACTCGACCTACGGATAGCGTTACTCCAATTCGCCGCAGCTCCCGCTGTTTCTCCAGCAATTCCGCGCCGAGCAGGATCAGGGCTGCCGCCGCCGGTCCCAATCCCCATAATCCGAACCACGGCGTCAACGCCACCGTCAGCAGCAATAAAAGGCCGACGCGCGGCAGGTGCATCAAGCGCCGGCCTTCGGGGTAGCGTTGCTGCAAGTCGGCTTCGGAGGAACCGTAATCGGCGCGGCGGCGCAGCCAGTCCCCCCAGCGCACGCGATGCTCGTGGATCACGCGGCCGGCGGGGACATACCAGGCGCGCTGCCCGCCCCGCAGGGTGCGCCAGATAAAATCCACATCCTCACCGACCCGCAGCGTCGCGTCGAAACCGCCGTGCGCCAGCAACACATCGCGCCGCACCAGCAGATTGCAGGTCGGCAGATAGGACACCGCGGAGGTCGGCGTCACTTCCGTGGCGACCGCGCCCATATCCAGCGGCGAGCGCACCGCTTCGAACGCCGCCACCGCGCCCCGCGCTGGCGGCGCCGCGACCCGACCGCCGACCATGGCCACCGTTGGATCGTCCAGATAGGGCAACAAGCCACGCAGCCAGTCGGGTTCCGCCACGCAGTCGTTGTCGATGAACGCCAGCACGGTGCCGCTCGCCAGCGCCGCCGCCAGATTGCGGGCGGCGGACTGGCCGATGTTGCGGTCCTGACGCACGATTTCGACTGGCAGATCGCGCAGGTTCGGAGCCAGCGGCGGCTCGGACGCATCGTCCACGACGATGATTTCCCGACGGTCGGCCGGATAATTCAGCGCCAGCAGGGATTGCACGCAACGGCGCGTGGCTTCGGCGCGACCGTGCGCCGGAAGGATGATCGAGACCCGCGGCCAGACCGTCAGCTCCGCTGGATGTCGGGTCACCAGCCGGCGGCGCACCAGCTTGTCCAGGAAGGCGGCGATGGCGGCCGGCGTCATGCCGGCATGGATCGCCAGTTCGTTGAGGGTGTGAGGTTGCCGTAAGGCTTCGAGCAACGCCGTGGCTTGTCGATTCAAACGCAGCGCCAGCAGGGGGCGCAGGCAGAGCAACACGCCGCCCGATTCATTAACCAGGATGTCCAGGTTCGGCGCGAGGGCATAGCGCGCCGGTTGGGTCGGCGGCGAAACGGGCAGCGCCGTGCGGGCGAGGTTGCCGGGAGCGCCGCGCGGCTCGATGACTACGCTGTTTCGGATTGACTGAGCCATCGTCTCAACGCCGCTTCGTAACACGCGG
>DAIRDI010000459.1:0-2387 GCA_036796235.1 Candidatus Competibacteraceae bacterium
GAATCCTCGCCGAACACCAGATACAGCGGCGCCAGCGTCTTGCGCAAATGCGCGGCCAACTGCTCGGGACGCACTCTCACAGCGGAACCGCCTGCAAGCGTCGGATGATCTGCCAGGCCAGATCGTCGGCCATGTTATCCACCAGCGACTCCGTGGCGGCCTCGAAACCGAGAATCCGGTTCTCGTCGAATAGCAGGGAGCGATTGGCGCTGATCGATTCCGCTGGAAGCAACACCTGGCCGTCGGGCAAGGTCACCTGAAAGGCCGCGTTATAGACCAGCGCATACTTCCGCTTGACGTCGAAACGATCGGCGGCCATGACCCGACGGCCGCTACCCTCGCCCAGGATCGTGAGAATCGCGGTCGCCTGCGCTGGGTCCTGAGTGACGGTCACGCCGCTGCCGCGCAACGCCAGTTGGAGCCGGCGGCTCAGAACGCCGGGCGGCATGCCGACGCCGGTCTGGCTTTGCACGTAGGTCACGCTCATCGCCGGCGGCAGCGACGCCTGGCCACGCAGGTGAAATCCGCAGCCGGCCAGCAGGAGAAATCCGATTCCCAGTCCGCTTAATAGGAGCTTGTACATGACATTAAAAATTATTCAACACCTTATAATGAAAAGAATTTTTTGCATACGTATCCAGTTGAGCTTCGCCAGTCGCTAGCTGATTATCCGATCATACTCAGCATGACTTCCGATCCAAAACCACTGGACACCTTACCGGAACGGGCACCCCAAGCGCTCGGTAATGTAGCCCTATCCGAACACTTCTGAACCGCCCCGAGCAGACGAACTTGAATTGAAGCGATGGATGCATTGAATCCCGTTTGAGCAAGTCATAATTGCAACGCGCAAGATGTTGTACTTCAGGAGATAGCGCCTGGAAACATCGCCAAAACTTGCGAGAAGCAAAATGCCTCACAACTCTTGAGCCTGACCGTCAGAATATTCAGCGAGCGCCTCGGCGGCAAGAGCATCCAGTTTACCCGCGGCGGCGTCCGCCTCGATTTGCGCATCCCAAACGTCCGCGTCAAATTCAGCATACCAACGACGGAACTTGGCAAGCTCCGCCGGTGGCAGTTGTTCCACCGCTCGTTCGACGGATTCCGCAGTCAACATCTTTCATCTCCGATCAGTCGCAAATTCACCCGATGCGGCATTAACAAACCAGATTGACCAGCTTACCGGGCACCACCACGATCTTGCGCACCGGCTTGCCCTCGACGAAGCGCTGGACGTTGGGTTCGGCCTGGGCCGCCTGTTCGATGGCGGCGCGCTCGGCGTCCACGGGAACTTCGATGTGCCCGCGCAGCTTGCCGTTGACCTGCACCACCAGCGTTACCAACGAACGGGCCAGCGCGTCCGCGTCGGGTTCCGGCCAAGTCGCGGCGAGAACGTCGTCGCCGTAGTTCAACTCCCGCCACAACGCATGGGCGATATGCGGGGTAATCGGCGACAGCAGGCGCAGCAGGATGCTCAACCCCTCCCGGCGCACCGCGTCCGCCGCTCTGTTCTCCCCACTCTCGATCCGGCTCAGGGCATTCAGGATCTTCATACCACCCGACACCACGGTATTGAACTGGTAGCGGCCGAAGTCGAACAACGCCTGGCGCAGCGCCTCATGCACCTCGCGCCGCGTCTCGCGCAAGGGTTCGGACAAGGCGGCGACGTCCACCACGCCCGCGCCGCGCACGGTGTCCTGATGTTCGGCGGCGTGAACCCACAACCGGCGCAAAAAGCGGTAAGAGCCCGCCACCCCGGCGTCCGACCATTCCAGGGCCTGCTCGGGCGGCGCGGCGAACATCATGAACAAGCGGGCGGTATCGGCCCCGTACTGTTCGATGAGCGTCTGCGGGTCGACGCCGTTGTTTTTGGACTTGGCCATTTTCTCGATGGCGCCAATCGTCACCGGCTGACCGTCGCGTTTGAGGCTCGCGCCCGTCAATCGACCCTTGTCATCGGTCTGGATTTCAATCTCGGCGGGATTGATCCACTGCTTGCGACCCCCCACACCTTCCCGGTAGAAAGTGGGCGCCACCACCATGCCTTGGGTCAGCAGCTTGGCAAACGGCTCGGCTACGGCGGTCAAGCCCCGGTCGCGCATGACCTTGGTCCAGAACCGGGAGTACAGCAGGTGAAGAATGGCGTGTTCGATGCCACCGATGTATTGATCCACCGGCATCCAGTAATCGGCCCGCGCGTCCACCATGGTCTCCGCACCCGGCGTGCAGTAGCGGAAGAAGTACCAGGATGAATCCACGAAGGTGTCCATGGTGTCGGTTTCGCGCCGGGCGGGCCGCCCGCATTTCGGGCAGGGGCAGTTCAGGAAGTCCGGATACTTGTTCAGCGGGTTGCCGGAGCCGTCCGGCACCAGATGATCGGGCAGGAT
>DAIRDI010000460.1:0-2362 GCA_036796235.1 Candidatus Competibacteraceae bacterium
ACTTGGTGAAACAGGTGATGGCGGCGGCTCTGAACGAGCGCCCGGACTGGGTGATTGAGAATGCCGTTCATCGGGCCGAGGAAATCATGAACGCCGCCAAGGCCAATGCCTACCACCACGCCGTGGAATGGCTCCAGCAGGTGCGGGCCGCATATCTGGCCTCGGGACGGCAGGCGGCGTGGCAGGCGTATCGGACTCGGCTGATGCAGCTTCACGCCCGCAAGTACAAGCTGGTGGGGATGTTGAAGCAGCGGGAATTGGCCTGAGCGACCGCCAGCGAGCGCTTCGCCTGGCTAAGCCTATAAAGGCTAATGTTAATCACGCTATAATGCCCAAAATAGGCGCCGACGGGAGGCGGGCGCGGCAACCCGCGGAGCGGCGACGGGCGTCAGGGTCCGGCGGCCACGCCAGTTGTGGCGCCAGAGCCAACACCGCGGCGAACACGCCAGCGACCGCCAGCCCACGCCAGAAACCCAAGCAATTCCACCACGGCTCGTTCCTCGCCGCCGGAAACAATCGCGCTTCCAGCGCTTTCACCGCGATTCAAACATCGACGCCCGTTATCTGGCCGGTCATGCTCCAGGCGCGAGGATCGAACGCGCTGATCCCATCGCCGATGCATCCAAACTCGGTTGGGGCGCGTAACTCTTTTTGAAATCACTCCCACACTCGATCTACCGACTAACCACCGAACCACCGAGTCTCTGCCCATGAACACCCGCAAAATCCTACTGCTCCTGACGCTCGCCGTCCTGATCGGCGCATTTTTCGCCTTCGATCTGGGGCGCTTTTTCAGCCTGGATTACTTCAAATCCCAACAAGCAGCCATCGAAACCTATCGGGCGGCGCAGCCCGCCCTGACAGCGGGCATTTTCTTCGCGATCTACGTCGCGGTCACCGGCCTGTCGTTGCCGGGCGCGGCGATTATGACCCTCGTGGCGGGCGCCATCTTCGGCCTGCTGTGGGGTACGCTCATCGTCTCCTTCGCCTCGACCCTCGGCGCTACCCTGGCCTTTCTGGTCTCGCGCTTCGTGCTGCGCGACTGGGTGCAAAGCAAAGTCGGCGACAAACTGAAAGCGATCAACGCCGGGATGGAGAAGGAAGGCGGCTTTTACCTGTTCACCCTGCGGTTGATCCCGATCTTCCCCTTTTTCGTGATCAACCTGGCGATGGGGCTCACGACGATCCGGACCTGGACTTTCTACTGGGTCAGCCAGGTCGGCATGTTGGTCGGCACCCTGGTTTACGTGAACGCCGGTACGCAAATCGCCCGGATCGACTCGTTGCAGGGCATCCTCTCGCCTGCGTTGCTGGGCTCCTTCGTCCTGCTCGGTCTGTTCCCGCTGATCGCCAAGAAGGTCGTCGCACTGGTCAAGGCGCGGCGGGTGTACGCGAACTGGGAAAAGCCGAAGCGGTTCGACCGGAATCTGGTGGTCATCGGCGCCGGTTCCGCCGGGCTGGTGACGGCCTATATCGCGGCGGCGGTCAAGGCCAAGGTCACGTTGATCGAAAAGCACAAGATGGGCGGCGATTGCCTGAACACCGGCTGCGTGCCCTCCAAGGCGCTGATCCGTTCGGCCAAACTGCTCTCCCATATCCGCCGTTCCCCGGAGTTCGGCATCCGCAAGGCCGAGGCTGAGTTCGATTTCGCCGAGGTGATGGAACGGGTGCAGCGAGTGGTGCGGGAAGTCGAACCGCATGACTCGGTGGAGCGCTACACCGGACTCGGCGTGGACGTGATCGAAGGCACGGCGAAAATCACGTCACCCTGGACGGTGGACGTGACCACCGCCGAAGGGACGCGGACGCTGACCACCCGGAGCATCGTCATCGCCGCCGGCGCCCGGCCGTTCGCGCCGCCGATTCCAGGGTTGGAAGAAGTCGGTTATCTCACCTCGGACACCGTCTGGAATCTCCGCGAGCTGCCGAAGCGGCTGGTGGTGCTGGGTGGCGGACCCATCGGTTCGGAATTGACCCAGACCTTCGCCCGACTCGGCGCGCGAGTGACTCAGGTGGAAATGGCCCCGCGCATCCTGATCCGGGAAGACCCGGAAGTTTCGGAATTGGTGACGCAACGCTTCCGCGCCGAAGGCGTCGAGGTGCTGGTCAACCACAAGGCCAAGCAGTTCGTGATGGAGAACGGTGAGAAAGTGTTGATCGCCGAGCACGAGGGTCGGGACGTGCGGATTCCGTTCGACGCGGTGCTGGTCGCGGTGGGCCGGGTGGCGAACACGACTGGCTACGGATTGGAGGAATTGGGCATTCCCACCACCCGCGCTCGCACCGTGGAAACCAACGAGTATCTACAAACCCTGTATCCCAACATCTACGCCGCCGGCGACGTCGCCGGCCCGTTCCAGTT
>DAIRDI010000461.1:0-2358 GCA_036796235.1 Candidatus Competibacteraceae bacterium
CCGGCGGCGCCCAAAGTGTGACCGGTCCAGCCCTTGGTGGAGCTGCACGGGGTTTCGGGGCCGAACACCCGCCGCACCGCCCGATCCTCGGCGGCGTCGTTCAGCGGGGTAGCGGTGCCGTGCAGATTGATGTAATCGACCTGTTCCGGACGCAGTTCCGCCCGCGCCAGCGCCTGTTCCATGGCCAGGACCGCGCCGCGCCCTTCCGGATGCGCGGCGGTCATGTGCCAAGCGTCGCTGCTTTCCCCATAGCCGAGGAGCAGGACGCGACGGTCGTCCGGCTCGGCCCGTTCCAGCAACGCGAATCCCGCCGCTTCACCGACGTTCAACCCATCGCGTTCGGCGTCCCACGGCCGACAGACTTGCGCGGAGGTCAATCCCAGGGCGTTGAAGCCGTACAGGGTGGTCAGGCACAGGCTGTCCACCCCGCCCACCACGGCGGCGTCGCAGAATCCCGCTTGCAGGGACCGCCAGGCGGACGCGAAGACCTTGGCGCTGGAGGAGCAGGCGGTGGAGATGGCCAGCGCCACGCCGGTCAAACCCAGCCAGCGGCGGGTGAAATCCGCCACCGAGAAGACGTTGTGGGTGTGCTGGTAATCGAAGTCCTCCGGCAGACGCCCGGTGACCGGATCGCGCCGACGATAGGCGTGTTCGGTGGCGCCGATGCCGGAGGTGCTGGTGCCGACGAAGACGCCGATGCGGTCGGCGCCGTAACGGTCGCGGGCGGCGCGCGCCGCCGCGCTGAAACTGTCCTGCTCCAGACCGAGCCGCGCCAGGCGGTTGTTGCGGCAGTCGAACGCCGCGAATTCGCCGGTCAGGGACTCGTCCTCCAGACCGGCGACCCGGCCGATCCAGGTCGGGAGGTCGGCATCCTCGAAATCGCAGGGCCGCAGCCCGCTTTCACCACGCCGCAGCGCGTTCAGCGAGGCCGCGACTCCACGCCCCAGCGCGTTGGTCGTGGTGCGGGCGGTAATCGCCAGAGGTTTGATCGCCATGAACGCAATCCGTGTCTGAGGTTAATCGGAGTCGAGAACCTTAGCGCCGCCGGCCTCGGTTCCCCAAAGTTCCTCAAGGCGCGCGTCGCGACCGCAGTTGAATCGGTAATAGTTATAGCGCAACGGATTTTTTTTGTAGTAGTCCTGATGCTCTTCCTCGGCCGGATAGAAACGCCCGGCGGCGACGATCTCGGTCACGATCGGTTGTTGGAAACGCCCGGCGGCTTCCAGCTCGCGCCGGCTGGCCTCGGCCGCCGCTCGCTGGGCGTCGTCGCGAACGAAGATCGCCGCGCGGTAATGCGAGCCACGGTCGCAGAACTGCCGGTCCTCGACCAGTGGGTCGATGTTGCGCCAAAAGACATACAGCAACTGTTCGTAGCTGACCTGGCTTGGATCATAAAGAATTTTGACGGCTTCCGCATGACCCGTGCCGCCTGCGGAGACCTGCTGGTAAGTGGGGTCGGCGACGTGGCCGCCGATATAACCGGACACCACGCTCCGCACGCCGGGTAACTTTTCATACGGCGGCTCCATGCACCAGAAGCAACCGCCGGCGAAGATGGCGACCGCTTCGGTCGTCGTCGGAGTCGCCGCCGGGGAAAGCGCGCGCGCGGCGAACGGCGCGGCCGCGAGCAGCATGGCCAAAATGAGGGGAACCGCGTTCCAGCTCCGCCCAGCCAACCGAAGGTCCAGCCGGCTCATGACCGAAGCTCCGGCAGGGCTTCGCCCTCGGGCGCGAAAATCAACGCCAGCCCGTTGTTGCAATAGCGCTTGCCGGTCGGCGGCGGACCGTCGTTGAAGACGTGGCCCTGATGGCCGCCGCAGCGAACGCAATGATACTCGGTGCGTGGGTAGATGAGCTTGAAATCGGTTTTAGTGCCCAGTCGGCCCGGCAACGCCTCGAAAAAGCTCGGCCATCCCGTGCCGCTGTCGTACTTTGTCTGGGACGAAAACAGTGGCAGAAAGCAGGCGGCGCAGAGAAAGAGGCCGTCGCGCTTTTCTCGATCGAGCGGGCTGCTGTGCGGACGCTCGGTGCCTTCCTCGAACAGAATGGCGTAGCGGGCCGGTTCCAGCAGCGCGCGCCATTCTTCTTTGGTTTTGTGGAGCGACGAAAAAGACGGTTCTTCAGGAGTACCGGCCCTGGCCGCGAAGGGGAGCAGCGCGGCGAAAGCGGATAACTGGCGCAGGACGGTGCGGCGGGTGTAGAACGGCATGGAGAGATTCCTCGGTGGTGGAGCGCGATCGCTGACCCTGCTTAGGCAGTCGCGCGCCGGATCGCGTTCCCAAGCCGTTCACCGGCGGGATGTCCATATAGCGTTCCCAAGCGATTTGTAGGTTGGGTTAGGCCGTAGGCCGTAACCCA
>DAIRDI010000462.1:0-2344 GCA_036796235.1 Candidatus Competibacteraceae bacterium
ATCGCCTGACGAAACGCCAGTTCGGTCAGGGCGCTGGGCAGGTAGACCAGCACCCGCAGACGGGGGATGTCCACGCCTTCGGAGATCATCGCCACCGACACCAGCCAACGCTTGGCGGTGTTTTTGAACGTTTTGATCTTGAGGTCGGGGCTGGGCGTCTGGCTATGCACCAGGACCGGCGCTTCGCCGTCTAGGCGTTCGATCAGGCGGGCCAGGTATTCGGCCATCTCGATGGACGGGGCGATGACCAGACCATCGGCGTTCGGCAGCCGCAACCGCAGGTCGTCCAGCTTGTGGTTGGCGTATTCGAGCATGGTGGCCTGATAGCCGGCGGTCAGCGGCGTGCGCCCGTCCGCTTCGTACTGCGGCGTGCAGGCCAGCCGGTAGAAATCCAGCGCCCGTTGCAAGCCGGCAATGCGGGCCAGTGGCCGAGGCAGCGTCGCCGGTTGCTGGCCGGACACCTGGAGCGCTTGGCCGTCATCGAGATCGACGGTAAAGCGGCCTTCGTGGCGGTGAAAGGTCACCGGCCGGCAGTAGCCGAGATCGACCGCCTCGCCATAGGTCAGTGTATAAGTCCCGCCTGCGGGATGGTCGATGGCGCCGGCATCGTCGTAGGGCAGCCACACCGATTCCGCGCCGTCCGAGCGGATCGGGGTGCCGGTCAGCACCAGCGCGAACCGGGCGTCGGTAAAGGCGCTGTCGGCCCCTTCACCCCAGGCGGCTTGCACGGCGGCGTGGTGATGTTCGTCGCAGATCACCAGCACCCGACTGGCGCGGCACAGCGCCTGTAGCGCATCCTGCAATCCCTGGATGGCCGTCCACGTGGCGCAGACATCCAGACCGAGGCCGTGGAGATCGCCGTCCCGCCCCGTGACCTTACTCATGTAGCGCCCGGTGACCTGCCGGAAGTCATCCGCCCACTGGTTGACGACCTCGGCGCGTGGGGCAATGACAATGACCCGGTCGATTTGCTGGCGCTCGATCAGGGCTCGAGCGATGACGCATGACACCCGCGTTTTCCCGGCCCCCGGCGCGGCGTTGATCAGGAAGCCGCGATCCTGACGCTCTTCCAGCAACCAGTGGAGCGCCTTGACGAGGGCGTGCTGTTGCCACGGTCTGAGTTTGCTCATGGTCTGATCTTGATCTCCGGCAGTCGGCGATGGGCGATGAGGGTGGGGGCGTTTCAGGTTTTCACCCAATACTCGGTGAGTTGAATTTCGCGCACGGGCAGGTTGGCGGGCGGTTGCAACACGGCGTGTTCGTTGATGCGCCGCACGGCGGTGGCGTAGGGCACCCAACGAGATTCGATGACCCAGCCTTGGCGGCGCATGTCGGACATGAGACCGGTCAGGTTCGAGACGCCGTACAGCACCAGGGCTTCGAGTCGGGTGATGGGCCGCCCGGCGGCGAGGTGTTCGCGCACCGCCAAGGCCATGCCCTGTTTGGGGTTGTGGCTCACGCTTCTGTTCTCCAGGTGGCTAAACGGGCGAGGCCGTTGTGGATCATGATTTCCTCGGCCTCCTCACGATGGAGGGCCAGGGTTTGGCGATATTCGTGGTTCAGGATACGCCAGCCGCCGTCGGCCATCGCCGCATCCAGACTCCATTCTTCAAAGGGGACGCCGCCCGTCCGCAGTTCGAAGCGCGAGTTATCCTCCGGGATTGCGAACAGGTCGACCAAGGCGGCGGCTTGTTCCAACAGTTCCCGAGCGCTGAAGCGGTCGCCTACGGTTCGGCGCATTTCCTGATATACGGCCCGAACTTGTTGTGGTCGATTCATGCGCGCTCCCTTGGCTATCCCAGCGTTGCTTGATTTCTCCTTAGCAGGGGATGTGCCAACAGGCGAGAGCAGATTTTTTATGATTAAAAATAATTAGTTGTGTGTTCTGGTTGTTGCTGTGCCGCGATGAAGGAGTAGGTAGAAAATAAAAATTCTTATGCGATAAGAAAAATTATTCTGCTCAGGCAGTTTCAGCGAGGGCTGTTAGGGAACGGATACGTTGGCCGCAAACAGGACTGAGGCGTTTTGAAGGGAGGCTCTACAGCGGGGGGTTACAGCAGTAGTGAATGCGTCGAAGCGGCGCGTGGACTGCCTTTCCGTACAGAAAGGGAAGGCCGGTTCACGCCTTCGGGTGCGCGAAGGCATCACGCGGGAATAGACGTCATCAATCCGGTTTTGGTCCGAGCAAGTCTTTCAGATCGTTCGCGTCGAAGATGTTTTCGGCCCAGGTTTCCAGTTGTTTGAGGTCCGCTTGGCGCAGGCGGTCGTTGGCCCAACGGGGCAGTCGGCCAAAGCGCCGGTGCAGTTGCTTGGTCAACAGCTCCAGGGTTGCTTTCTGGCGACC
>DAIRDI010000463.1:0-2339 GCA_036796235.1 Candidatus Competibacteraceae bacterium
CGCTGGGCGCGAATGTCGTTCAGCACGATCGGGGTGGCGTAGATATTATCGACCGGGATGTCGAAGAATCCTTGGATCTGGTCGGCGTGCAAATCGACGGTCAGCACCCGATCCACGCCGACGGTGGCGATCATGTTGGCGACCACCTTGGCGGAAATCGGCACTCGGGCCGAGCGCGGGCGACGGTCCTGTCGCGAATAGCCGAAGTAGGGAACGACCGCCGTGACCCGCACCGCCGAGGAGCGTCGCAGGGTATCGACCATCATCAACAATTCCAGGATGTTATCGTTGGTGGGGTAACAGGTCGGCTGGACGATAAACACATCCTTGCCACGCACGTTCTCCATCAATTCGATCATCACCTCACCATCGCTGAACCGGCCGACCACCGCTTGGCCGAGGGGCAACTGCAAGTGACTGACGATATCGCGGGCCAGTTGCGGGTGGGCATTGCCCGCAAACACCATCATTCGACCTTCGTACACGACCCATTCTCCCGCTGTCGGTCTGGCTCTGGATGAGATGGCTGGGCCGCCAGGATTCGAACCTGGGAATGCCGGAGTCAAAGTCCGGTGCCTTACCACTTGGCTACGGCCCAAAAAACCTTGGCGGGGCGTCAGGCGAAGGGCGCCAAAATCCGCGACAGGCGCTCGTGCAACGGCGAACGGTTGCGGCCGCGCGCGACGAATCCGCGCCAGCCGGGCGGCCGTTGCGCCAGCACCTGCTCGGCGCGCGCCGCACTCGGGAACGCGGCGAACACACAGGCGCCGGTGCCGGTCAACCGCGCTTGGCCAAATCGCGCCAGCCAGTCCGCGGCGGCGGCCACCGCCGGATAGCGGCGATAAACCACGGCCTCGCAATCGTTGCCGCCCACGCCCGTTAAGAAGTCGGCTATTGTGATGGGAGGGGAATTTCTTGTCAAATCGGGATCGCCGAACACCGCGCCGGTGGCGACCTGGCACGCTGGCGCCACCACCACAAACCAGGACTCATCGAGCTCCACCGGCGTCAATTGTTCGCCGACTCCCTCCGCCCAGGCCGCGCGCCCGCGGACGAACACCGGCACATCGGCGCCCAGCCGCAGGCCGAGTTCCGCCAGTTCCGCCAGGGTTAATCCAGTCCGCCAATAGTCATTCAAGGCCACGAGCGTGGTGGCGGCGTCGGAGCTGCCGCCCCCCAGACCGCCGCCCAGCGGCAGGCGCTTGGCGATGCGGATCTCGGCCCCCTGGCGGGCGCCGGTCGTCTGTTGCAACAAGCGGGCGGCGCGCACGATCAGGTCGTCGTCCGCCGCCACCCCGGGAACCTCGCCGGTTCGGCGAATGATCCCATCGGCGCGCGGCGTCACCCACAGCCAGTCGCAGCGGTCGAGGAACTGGAACACCGTCTGCAACTGATGATAGCCGTCCGGTCGCCGGCCGACGACGCGTAGCATGAGGTTGAGCTTGGCCGGCGCCGGCCAGGCGGCGAGATCGGGGCTCACAGACTCCATTGCTCGATCACCAGCCGGATGCTGAGATCCGGCCGCCGGGCGATGATGCGGGCCGGTAGATCCAGAGCGGCCACCGGCGCATAGGCCGGATATTCGATGATCCAACCGTTTTGTTCCAGACGGGTCAACCGACCCTCGGCGTCGGTCTGGAGGGTCGGAGTCGGTCCTGGCTCCGGCAGGCCGCGCGCCCAGTAGCGCAATCCGTTCACCGGCAGGCGCACGCCGAGGCTTCGCTCCAGCAGGACCTCGGCGTCGGGCGCGGTCCACTGCCGGCCGTCCTGAGTCTGAACGCGAGTCTCGCGCGCATCACCCTGGATCACGACCCGGCCCTGGCCGAGCGGACCGATCAGGTCGATGCGATAGTCCGAACCCCTTTGCGCCCACTGGAAGTTGGCATGCCAGCCGTCCTGACCGCTGACCACGCCGATCCGCCCGCTGACTTGCCAGTCGGCCAGCGCCGCAAGCGCCGCCTGGCGGGCCAGCCAGTCGGTCTGGTCGGCGGGAGCAGGGCCGTGGGGCGTCGCGCAACTGCCCAGCATCGCGGCCAGCATCAGGGCGGCGGCGATCCGCGGGACTCCATGGGGGCCGGAGGGTTTGAGAGGCTGGCGCATTCAGCGGCCCTACCAGCCGAACCGGCTCTGAACCTTGAGCAGGTGCGGATTATCCGGCTCCTTGCTCGAGGCCTCCCGCCAGATCCGCTTGGCTTCTTCGCGCTGGCCAGACACCCATAACACCTCGCCGAGATGCGCGGCGATTTCGGCATCGGGGTGCCGCTGATAGGCGCGGCGCAGATACTCCAGCGCCTTGGCGTGATTGCCCAAGCGGTACTGGACCCAGCCCATGCTGTCGA
>DAIRDI010000464.1:0-2274 GCA_036796235.1 Candidatus Competibacteraceae bacterium
AGGGGTGCGCTCTATCTGGTGGGAACAGTCAGTAACCCCAAGGATCGACAGCAGTTGCGCGACCGTCTGGCCAGTCAGTTGCGGCGCGATGTGCGCGTCGAGTCCGGCGCGGGCCACCCGCATCAGGTGCAGGTCCGAGTGCCGTTGCGTCATCCCGGCGAGGCCGGGGAGGTGGCGGTGCGATTGGCCAGCCTGGGCGTCAGCCAGTCGCGCGTTGTAACTTATTAGGCTTCTTTCGGTCGCTTTCTCCGGCCGCGACGCTGGCCGGAGAGTTTGTTTTCAGGCCGGACCTGTGGCTAGAATCATGAGTGCGCAATCACTCGCTCGTTGAATCAGCAACCACGGAAACCCACCGCGATATGCCGTACTTGAATCGAATCCGTCCTCTGCTTCCACCGCTCCTGGCGTTTGTTCTAATGAGTCTGCTCGGGCGCGCCATTCAGGCCGAGACGATCCCGCCGCCTCCGCAAATGCCGGTGCGCGGCTATGTGTTGATGGACTACCAGAGCGGTAATCTGCTGGCGGATCTGAAAAGCGATGAGCGGATGGAGCCGGCCAGCATCACCAAGCTGATGGCCGCCTACGTGATCTACGAGGCGCTGGCCTCCGGCAAGATTCGTCTGGAAGATCGGGTGACCATCAGCGAAACGGCCCGGCGGATGGAAGGGTCCAGGATGTTCGTTGAGGTCGGCAGCCAGGTCTCGGTGGAGGACCTGCTGATGGGAATCGTGGTGCAGTCCGGTAACGATGCCACCGTGGCCTTGGCCGAACATGTCGCGGGTTCCGAGGAAACCTTTGCCCGATTGATGAATCAAGCCGCGGAACGGCTGGGTTTGACGAACAGCCATTTCGTCAACGCCTCGGGTTTGCCCGACCCCAATCACTACATGTCGGCGCGCGACATCGCCGTGCTGACCCGGGCGGTGATCCGGGAGTTTCCCGAGCATTACGCCCGGTACTCGGTGCGCAGCTTCAAGTACAACAACATCGAGCAGCAGAATCGCAACCGGCTGATGTTGCAGGACCCCACGGTGGATGGCGTCAAGACCGGCCACACCCAGTCGGCGGGTTACTGTTTGGTGGCGTCGGCCAAACGCGACGATACCCGGCTGATCAGCGTCGTGCTGGGGTCCGAGCGGGAACGCGAGCGATTTCAAGCCAGCCAGACCTTGTTGAACTATGGCTTCAGCTTCTTCGAAAGCCGCAAGTTGTACGATGCCGAAACGACCATCGTGGAATCCCGGATCTGGAAGGGTCAGGAAAATCGGCTACCGCTGGGCGTGACCCATGCGCTGTACGTGACCGTACCCAAGGGCCAGGCGCCGCAGGTCAGCACCACGACCACCGTGCAGCCCCACATCGTCGCGCCGGCGCAAAAGGGTCAGCCGTTCGGCGAGATCGCGGTCCGGCTGGGCGACCGGGAAGTGAGCCGGACCCCGCTGGTCGCGCTGCGGGAGGTGCCAGAGAGCGGGTGGTTCGGCCGGATGATCGACGCGATCCTGCTGTTTTTCTATTCCCTGTTCAATTGAACGCCACTCTTTCCGAGCCGTTGCGGTTCCGCCGCCTGGGGCGGCGCGACTACGAGTCGGTCTTCAACGCCATGCGGACCTTCACCGAGAGCCGCGACGCAACCACGCCGGACGAACTGTGGTGGGTCGAGCATCCGCCGGTGTTCACCCTGGGGGTGGCCGGCAAGATGGAGCATCTGCTGGCGCCGGGCGCCATTCCGGTGATCCGGTCGGATCGCGGCGGGCAGGTGACCTACCACGGTCCCGGTCAGTTGGTCGTGTACTGCCTGCTGGACGTGCGCCGGCTGGGGTTGAGCGTGCGGGCGCTGGTAACGACGTTGGAGCGGGCGGTCATCGAACTGCTCGCCGGCCACGGCCTCGCCGCCCACGCTCGGTCCCATGCGCCGGGCGTCTATGTGGAAGACGCCAAAATCGCCTCCTTGGGCCTGCGCATCCGCCAGGGTCGTTCCTATCACGGCCTGAGCCTCAACGTGGACTTGGACTTGGAGCCGTTCACCCGCATCAATCCCTGCGGCTATCCCGGTCTGCGGGTGACGCAACTGCGGGATCTCGGCGTCGAACTGACTCCCGCCGCCGCCGCCGGGGAGTTGTTGCCGCTGCTCGGCCGCCATTGGGGCTACACTCGCTTCAACAGGGTCGAAGGTCTATCCTGAATTCCCGCCATCCGGCTTCAGGAACTTGGGTTACGTAAGATTTATCAGGAAATCTACGGCATAATCCCCGGCCGAATCTTCACTGATTCGTT